>JAFQVZ010000098.1 GCA_017407765.1 Clostridia bacterium
CACAAGAAGGAAACGGGCAGGGGTGTTCTGGCAGAGATCGGCAAGGGCCGGAGCCGCGCCGCTCTGTTTGTTATAAACCGAATGATTCCATTCTTTGGGGATGCCCGAAACACGGCTGATGTCGGCAGGCTCGGCGTATTCGTTTATGAGGTTGAGCATGAAATAGTTAGAGCCGTATGGATGCTGGTTGTAGGGAGGGTCGATATAGGCAATGTCCACCGGCTCCATCGTTCGGGCCAGCTCGTTGGCATCCATTGCAGTTGTTTCGAAGGGACGGTCGATGCCGCTGAGGATAGGATAGGGCAGAGAGATGGGGGCGCATATACGCGAGAGGGCATTGCGTCCGCTTCCGCCATAGGCGCCAAGGCCGGTGCGGCGGTCTTTGTAAAACCCTTTAAAGACTCCCGAAGTGTTGCACTTTATCGAGGCCTCCGAAAGAAGAGGAGCAAGGAAAAAGGGGCGCAGGTGTTCGGGGGCGCGGCCGATGGCCGAGCGGCAGGTGTCTATATATTCGGCATTTTCGGGAGTGTAGAAAACACGTTCACCCGGCTGGATATTATCGGGATCCTTCGGAGAGTAGAGCCTTCGGATAAAGCCGTCGCCTACGGGATGCATCTCCATGTCGCGCAGCAGTTCGGCATAGGCTTCGCGGAGGTCAAGAGGTTCGCTTGCGAGATAACACAGCGCGATGGTGCGGCAGTAGTCTTCGAGGTCGTTTGACAGGATGAAGGATGCCCTTGGCTTCATGTAGCGCGATACCACGCCCGAGCCGGAGAACATATCGGCAAAGGTAAAGCTGTCTTTTTTCAGCTTGAGGCACACCTGGTCTACCGCGCTTCCGATGAAACCCAGCAGAGCGCGCTTGTTGCCCAGATATGTGATAAGCTGTTTTGTGAGATAAGGGTTGTTTTCCATATAGTGTTATTCTTTCAAATGTGAGTTACCAGTTGATTATATCATTAAAACAGGAAAAGAAAAAGCCACAACGGAATGGACCGATGCGGCTTTTTCAAGAAAAAGGAAAGAGAAGGTATTGGCATTTTTTGGTGGGATAAAGCAAAATGAATAGAAAAAGCAATAAAAAAAGACAGAAGCGCGTATCGGCCCCACGGCCGATCGCCTCTGTCCATTAACCTGAAAGATTCCCCTTATAAAAGGTTGCCTCGTCGGTGCAGCACGGGATGCTGCTTTTCAGAGAGTCGTCGAAACACGGTCCTTCTGCCTGAGAGCTTTCGCATTCCCCTTCGGCGGGCATATATTGCCTCTCTCCCGTATTCGTCATCCGACATATTGAGTTTTTACTTTATCCATAAACATGATAAACGATTGAGAAGCGGTTTGTCAATAGTCAATTTAGGGCAGCTGCCTTCTTGACAGACGAATGAGGTTTTTATATAATCCTATTCGGACAAGGGAGTAGTCGGCGCGGATGCGCGGCAATGTCGACATACTAACGGCGTGTGCCGTTCGGTGTTGCCTTAAGATGATTTCTGATGACGAGACTTGACCGTGGTTTTGTGCTGCGGTCAGGTCTTTTTTTGTTTAGTTGTCCATATATAGAAAGATATGAAATGAGGAAAAGAAATGACACTTACCGAGCTTTTTATTCTGGCGGTGGGCCTTTCGATGGATGCTTTTGCCGTTGCAATGTGCAAGGGCCTTGCACTTAAGCGTGTATCGGCGGGAAATATGGCCAAGGCCGGACTTTATTTTGGCGGATTTCAGGCGGGAATGCCTCTGATCGGCTATCTGCTGGGCGTTAACTTCAACGAGACCATAGTGGCGATCGATCACTGGATCGCCTTTGGTCTGTTGGGCTTTATCGGCATCAATATGATCCGCGAGTCGATGAGCGATGAAGAGGAGGCCTGTGACGACGACATGGGAGTTAAGACCATGACGGTCATGGCCATTGCCACATCGATAGATGCGCTGGCGGTAGGCGTAACGCTGGCATTTCTCAGCGCGCCCATCATCCCTTCGGTAAGTTTTATCGGTGTCACCACCTTTATTCTTTCGGCCTTCGGCGTATGGCTGGGCAATAAGCTGGGCAGCAGCAATAAGATCAATGCCGAGCTGTGGGGCGGCATTATCCTTATTATTATAGGAACAAAGATCCTTCTGGAGCACCTGGGCTTCATCGGGTAAGGTGAAGGGGAAATATTGACATAAATGTATCTGTTTAGTATAATAAAGCTGTAAGATGATTGGCTTTGCTCGGATACGGATATGTTTCGCCTCCCCGTTAAGGCTTTAATGAGAAAGATATATCAGAGCGCATGAGCCAAAGAAGGGCTTATGCGCTTTTTGATTTTTCAGAAATGAGTGAGTTGCTTGAAGTTTGAAGCAATTTTATGGATCATAGTGCCGTTTGCGTTGTTGTTTGCCGCACAGATACCGCCCATTAAAAAGATAGTCACTCACAAATATACCGGGATCGCGGCTGGTGTTTTATTATGTGCGTTTCTGTTTGGGGTGTGGTTCGACTATATAGGTTATGACAGATATCTTGGAGAAAAGGCACTTGAGGCCGACCTACGCTCGAAGGGTAAGGACACGGATGATATTATTTCGATAGACCATGACTGGGACTTTAAGAATGGGGGAACGGTCATGTATGTTGTATATAAAGCCGAACAGGCCCTTAAATATGTATACAGGTACGACAGGAGCAGGGAAACGAAAAACTTTGAGTTCGTGAGAATAATGCATAATGAAAAATAAAAAAATCCCCGCAGATCTCTCTGCGGGGATTTCACATGGCGGGCGTGCGTGGGAATCGAACCCACCTAAGAAGCTATTAACCCCTATCACTGGTTTTGAAGACCAGGGGGTACACCAGCACCCATCCACACCCGTGTGGCATAATGCTAAGAAAGGATAACATGCATTTTGCAAAAAATCAAGAGGTTTGGTGAAAATTGCAGTAAAAAATCTGATCTGTGGAAAAGTTGTTAAAAAGCCCGGGTGGGATAAAACGGATTTTTGATATTTATTATTTTCGCCTATAAAGTAAAAATAATTCACAATCGCTTCGTTAAAAAGCCAAAAAAACAGCCCAAAAACGGAGAATTTTTTTCATTTAAGTTTGAAATATCTCTTTACAAACGGACACATTATGGATAAAATAGAGATACAGCAAACCAAGAGAGTAGTTTGCCCAAAAATAGATATTTCAGGATGAAGTTCCCGGGAGAGAGCCGCAAGAAGCGGCCGCCGAAGAGGCAAGGCGCTGCGATGAGTCGTCGCAGAAAGCTGAAACTTTCAGGCAAAAGGACCGGTGACGGACTGATCTCTGAAGAGCTGCGAGCGACCTCATGCTTAAAGCGCCAAAGGAGCAACGGCGATCTTCGCCGGAATCTCTCAGGCCAATGAACGGAGAAAAAGACTGTTTTAATTTGAGATGTCAAATTCAGTCGGTATTTCTTTTGAAGCACCGAGCCGCTTATTTTTTTGGCTGCGAGTATTCTTCGGAAGTGCGCAGACCATAATAAAAGGTGGAAAGAACTTTGGATTTCGTAATTGTAACAAACAACCCCCGTGTGCAGAGAGAGTACGGCTCGAAGTACTGCATCCTGTTTCAGGAGACTTCGTTCGACGAGGTTCTGTTCAAGGTGCGCGACATGGTTCACAAAGGGTACAAGCTTCTGACACATCCGCTGTCGGGCAGCGTAAAACCCAATGAGACACCGTACAAGAGCATTATGCTCACGGCAACAAGCCGCGGTAAGATCGATAATGACTCGGTGGTCATGATCGAAGATGCGATCGTGGTGGCAACAAGCCCCAAGTTCGACAAATACCGCGAACGCCAGAATATTCTGGCACCCAGACATCTGGCTGATTTCCAGATGGTAGACTTCTTCCTGATCACGGGCGGCATCGAGTCGGCCCAGACAGGA
Organism: Clostridia bacterium; assembly: GCA_017407765.1. Lineage (GTDB taxonomy): Bacteria > Bacillota > Clostridia > Oscillospirales > Butyricicoccaceae > RGIG1902. Next base: position 3,903 of record JAFQVZ010000098.1, read on the forward strand.
CTGATGGTCTGAAATTAACTAAGGTTTTCATTGAATGAAATACATTAAAGTGATTGGAGGAAATTATCTTGAAAACTCTTGAGCTTGGTTATATCCACATCAAAGATATCGTCATTGGCTCTGAGTCGAAGATCGAAGATGGCGTTCTCTATGTAGACGAAGCTGCTATGAGAGCCCTGATCCTGGAGGACGAAGCCCTCAAGGATGTTCACTTCGACGTTGCTAAGCCCGGCGAAAGCACAAGAATCACCCCTGTTAAGGACGTTATCGAGCCCCGCTTTAAGGTCTCCGGTAACGGCGGCGTATTCCCCGGCATGGTCAACAAGGTTGACACAGTTGGTGAGGGCCGTACACACGTTCTGAAGGACATGGCAGTTGTCACATGCGGCAAGATCGTTGGTTACCAGGAAGGTATCATCGATATGAGCGGCACAGGTGCTGACTACACACCCTTCTCGAAGACAATCAACCTCGTCATGGTCGCTGAGCCCGCTGACTTCCTGCTGGCTGAGGACGAAGACGCTACACTCCCCATCGAGAACGACAAGAAGCCCATCTACGAGCGCGCAGTCCGTATGGCTGGCCTCAAGCTGGCTCACTTCCTCGGTGAGATCTCCAAGGACAACACACCTGACGAGATCGAGACATTCTCGACACCCAACCTCAAGGAAGGCATCGAGATGTTCCCCAACCTGCCCCGCGTTGCTTATGTTGCAATGCTGCAGACACAGGGCCTTCTGCATGACACATACGTATACGGCGTAGACGCTAAGAGAACTCTGACCACAATGCTGTGGCCCACAGAGATGATGGACGGCGCTGTCGTTTCCGGTAACTGCGTATCCGCATGCGATAAGAACCCCACATACATCCACTGCAACAACCCTGTTGTTCACGAGCTGTTCAAGCAGCACGGCAAGACAATCAACTTTGTTGGTGTTATCATCACAAACGAGAACGTTTACCTCGCTGACAAGCAGCGCTCCTCCGACTGGACAGCTAAGCTCTGCGAGCTGCTCGGTGTTGACGGCGCTATCGTTACACAGGAAGGCTTCGGTAACCCCGATACAGACCTGATCATGAACACAAAGAAGATCGAGCTCAAGGGCGTTAAGACAACAATCGTAACTGACGAGTACGCTGGTCAGGACGGTACATCTCAGTCCCTCGCTGACTCCGATCCTCTGGCAGATGCCGTTGTAACAGGCGGTAACGCTAACCAGGTCATCATCCTGCCTAAGATGGACAAGGTCATCGGTATGCTCGACTATGTTGACATCGTAGCCGGCGGTCATGCTGGTTCGCTCCGCGAGGACGGCACAATCGAGGCTGAGATCCAGATCATCACAAGCGCAACTAACGAGATGGGCTTTAACAAGCTGTCCGCTAGATAAGTAATTATTACGAGAGGAGGACACAACTACAATGAGTTTTAGAGTTGTACACTATATCAACCAGTTCTTCGCTAACATTGGTGGCGAGGAAATGGCTCATGTTGCTCCTGAGCTGAGAGAGGG
>JAFQVZ010000099.1 GCA_017407765.1 Clostridia bacterium
CAAAGGAGCCTTGGAAACGAAAACAAAATAAAGTGACCCTTTTTACCGTACATTACGCATCGAAAGCCATAGACATCCTGTTTCTGCAAAAGCGGACTCAAAACCGGTTGGCTGCGGCACACAGCCGACGCCGCTTAATGCTGCTCGGTTCCCCGCCTGACATGGTTCACAGCAGGCTATTGCGCAGGACCGATCTCTCACAACCCGATTCCACGGACAGACAATGTCAGCAAGCTCCCTCAGCGCACATATCACCCCTGCTACAGCGGATTTCAGGCTACAAGGAACCGCTACCTCCCCGGCTAGTACGGCAAAAAGGATCACTTTATATCTCAGACCGCGCTCAGCGCAGTCATACTATTGGATTATACTATATTTCCTGCCGCTTGGCAATGGCAAAAATGTTAATTTATTTGCACTTCTGCGACAGATACTGCTCCAGCGCCTCACAGATCGGAGCATGGATCTCGGAAATGCCGCCGCCCATCATGCCGTCGACCGACAGGATCTGCTGCTTGAGCACACCGTCGACTCCGCCTGCCGCTACGCAGGCTGCCAGCTGAGCCTTCTCCTGTGCCTCTGTTGTCATGCATTCCTTTCCGAACTGAGATGCAATGAGGGCCGAAACGCCCCAGCCCCACCAGTTGGAAACACCGGCTACAAGTGGCATCATGCAGCCCTTTTCGGCAGCGATAAGCTCGCCGTGAGGAACATGCTCTTTGATTGCCGAGAAATATGCGCCCATGCCCAGCTCGTTGCCGCCGTCGCCGATGGCGATGGTGGGGATATCGAGGGTCATGAACCAGTCGGTGTCGGCGATCATATCGTCGATGATCTCGCCGCGCATATTATGGAAATGGCCGTCCTTGCCCTTACCGGGACGCTCGATGGAAATGATAAGATCGGGCATAACGGCATCATACACCAGCTGACAGTCATCGCTGGTGCTGTCGAGAGTCATGGCGATCAGGCTGCCGGTGGGCAGGCCGAGAGCGCCCATGCAGGCGGCACACAGACGGGAAGACATCTTATCGGTGAGGATAAAGGGGGTCTTTCCGGCCTTCATAAGAGAATATGCCATGGCGGCGGCGCCGATAGGGCCATCAGTCTCGCCGATACCCATGCCTGTAATGGGGAAACCGGTGATTATAAGAACACGCGACGAGTTTTTAAGGAGACCTGCGGCCATTTCAAGGTCGGGCAGCTCGATATTTCCGATAAGGCCGCGACTTCCGGGGTCACAGCTGAGTATTCCGTTAAGACGGGCATAAAGTTTTTCCATAACATCTTTCTCCCTTTATTTTTCTACTGATATTCTACCAATTTCCTGAAAATAAGGCAATATGAAAAGTTGGTTTTGTTGGCACGGAAGTCCTGACGGGTGTTTGGCCAGCAGTCTTACGGCAGCACAAAGATAACCGTCAGAACGGTGTTGCCAAACCTCAGTCGCCCTACGGGCGCCAGCTCCTTTCAAAAGGAGCCTTGGATGCGGGGAGCCGTTTTCTAAGCCCTCTTTTGAAAGAGGGTGGCAGGCGAAGCCTGACGGGTGTTTGGCCATGCCTTCCCCTTGATGGGGAAGGGGGACCGCCGCACGGCGGTGGATGAGGTGACCTGCGGCGAACTTGCTGTAAAGCGCTTCGCGACCCCTCATCAGTCACCTTCGGTGACAGCTTCCCCACACAGGGGGAAGCCTTTTCTTGCCTCCCTTGTGTAATACCCCAAGGGCACTTAGGGAGGTGGGTGAGCAAAGCGAACCCGGAGGGATTGACAAGAGCCTTGGACGCGTTTTTCTAAGCATGCTTCTCCGCCATAACAAAAAGCCTCCCGCTGGGGGAGGCTTTTATGCGGAAACCTATTCTGTTAGAACACTCTGATCGACTTACCGTCGAACTTCTTGGTATAGCCGATGATGTGTGCCTCTTCGCCGTTGTCCTTAAGACGGCGGCAAAGATTATCAACTTCCTTTTCATTGACCGCAATGAGAAGGCCGCCCGATGTCTGAGGATCATACATTACGTCGCTCAGCTCGAGGGGAACGTTCTTCGAAACCACAACATCCTTCTCCAGATAGCCCATATTGTTGTATGCGCCGCCGGGGATGATGCCTTCGCGGGCCAGCTGAAGGGCCGCGGGAAGGGCAGGGATCGAATCGCTCATCAGCTCGATGGTCAGGCCGCTGCCGTGTGCCATCTCATAGGCATGGCCCATCAGGCCAAAGCCGGTGATGTCGGTGCAGGCCGAGGGACGGGAGGGCATCATGGCCTCCTGAGCATACTTGTTGAGGTGGCTCATCATCTTTACCATCAGGTCATAATCCTTCTTGGGAAGGATGTCGGCCATGGCAGCCGTCGAAAGGATGCCTGTTCCCAGCGACTTGGTGAGAACAAGTATGTCGCCTTCGCGTGCCGTCGAGTTGGCAAGGATATCCCTGGGGTTGACGTAACCGGTTACGCAGAGGCCGTATTTAGGCTCGCTGTCTTCAATGGTATGTCCGCCCGCAATGATGGCGCCGGCCTCGATAACCTTGCTGTAGCCGCCCTGGAGGATCTGCTCCATAACATCCAGCTTAAGGCAGCTGGGGAAGCAGATGAGGTTCATCGCCAGCTTGGGAACACCGCCCATGGCATAGATGTCGCTGATGGCATTTGCCGCTGCGATCTGGCCGAAGGTATAGGGATCGTCGACGATAGGCGGGAAAAAGTCGACCGTCTGGATCATCGCGATATCATCGGTCACTTTATATACAGCAGCATCGTCGCTCGTGTCGAAACCGACGAGCAGGTTGCTGTCGTTAAACTTAGGAAGATGTGAAAGAATATTACTGAGGACACCCGGTCCGATCTTAGCGCCTCAGCCGCCGGCTTTAGCCATTTTGGTCAGTCTCTGTTCAGTGATCGCCATTACAAATGAGGCTCCTTTCTGTTGTCTTACTTCCTAAATATTTTACTTGATTGGTTATCGAATAGCAATACCCAATTGGGATCGCTGCTCGATTTATCGATAAAACAAATAAAAAGCAAAGGAGTGAAAATCAATGCACCTTAAACAGCTGGAGGTCTTCGTAAGTGTTGTACGCCTGAGAAGCTTCTCCAAGGCTGCCGAGGCCGTATACCTGTCTCAGCCCACCGTCAGCGCCCATATCAGCGCCCTTGAGGACGAGCTGGGAGCCAAGCTGATCGTCCGCTCGACCAAGGAGGTCTATCCTTCCAAGGCCGGCAAGATCTTCTATCAGTATGCCCTCGAAATGCTCAACCTGCGCGATACGGCGATGCAGGAGGTAAAGAGCCTGTCCACCCAGGTCAAGGGCACCCTTGACGTGGCCGCATCCTCGGTACCTTCGCAGTATCTGCTGCCCAAGGTCATGCCCGGCATCCTCGAAAAGTATCCTCAGCTCTCCCTGTCGATCAAGCAGTACGACAGCGTCGAGGTCGTTCACAAGATCATCGGTCTTGATGCCGAGATCGGTGTCACCGGCGCCACCTTCGACAAGAGCGGATGTGTTTTCGAGCCCATCGCAGAAGACAGATTGGTAATCATCACACCCAACACCCCCGAGTTTGCCGCCCTCAACGGCAAGATCACCCCTGAGGTCATCGCATCCAGCCGCTATGTTACCCGCGAGCTGGGCTCCGGCACAAGAAAGGAATCGGAAGACTTCCTCCGCAGCATCGGCATCGACCCTCAGGACCTTCGCGTATCGGTCATGCTCGAAAGCACCGAAAGCGTCATCCAGGCCGTAAAGAACAACCTTGGCATCGCCATCGTTTCGAAGTATGCCTGTGAAGACTGTGTTGCTTCGGGCGGCATTCTGGTCTTTGACTATGAAAGCCCCGACCTCGACCGCAGCTTCTATGTGGTCTATCGCAAAAACCGCCCCCTTTCGCCCTCGGCAAGAGCCTTTATCAAAGAGATAAAGAGCACATTTGCCCAGTGAGGCCCTAACAACAAAATGCCCGCAGTAAGCGGGAAGGCCGCTTAAAAGCATCCGTTTTATCATTCATGATATTTCGGGTGCTTTTTTGTTTTTATTTTATATAATGGCCGTTTTCTTAGCCCTCTTTTGAAAGAGGGTGGCAGGCGAAGCCTGACGGGTGTTTGGCCATGCCTCCCCTGTGTAAGGGGAGGTGGGTAACGCAGTTACCCGGAGGGGTTGTCAGCAGGCTGCCGTCACAATCCCTCAGTCTGCTTCGCAGACAGCTCCCTTTGCACAAGGGA
>JAFQVZ010000100.1 GCA_017407765.1 Clostridia bacterium
AAGCTCGACGTTTTCGACAACATTGAGCTTGGGTATGAGGTTATACTGCTGAAAGATAATGCCGATAAACCGGTTTCTGATGGATGCCTGCATATCGTCGTCCATAGTGGAAACATCTATGCCGTTAAGTGTATAGGTCCCCGATGTGGGAACGTCAAGGCATCCGATTATATTCATGCAGGTCGACTTACCCGAACCCGACTGGCCGACGATTGCGACAAACTCGCCCTCTTCAATATTAATGCCGACCCCGTCAAGAGCGCGCACAACACTGTCGCCCATATGATAGAGCTTATATATATCCCTGAGTTCGATCATAGGCTCCACCTTAGTCAGCTTCGGAGGCCTGGCCCATAGGACTGTTGTTTATCATCGTTTCAAGCAGCGATGTGGTGGCTGTGCTTACGCCTACCTCTTCTCCCTCGCTGATGCCGCCGATGACCTCAATATAGTCTTCATCCGAGCGGCCTACTTCGACCTCTACGCTGCGGTAGCCCTCGGGAACATTATTCTTGATATCGCCCGCACTCTCGGGATCGACTACAAAGACGGTGTTTCCGCGGTTTACGGCGCTGATGGGAACTGTGAGAACATCGATAGCCTCTTCAATAACGATATCGGCTGTTACATTCATGCCGGGCAGAAGCTCGCCATATTCTTCGATGATGACACGGACCGGATATGTGGTAACGCCCGACGCGACCGTGCCGTTTATGCCAATGCGGTCGATATACCCGGTGAAGGTTTCGCCGTCAACTGCATCGGCCTCAATATATACCTTCTGTCCGATCTCTACATCGCGGATATAAAGCTCGTCAACATTGAGTGTGAGGGTAAGATAAGACATATCATAGATGACTGCCATGGGTGCTACTGCCGATGTGCTGTCGAGAGTATCGCCTGCTTTATAGTTCTTTACGACCACTGTGCCCGATATAGGAGCCTTAATGGTGTAGTTTTCAAGAATATTACGGGCATTTTCCAGCGAAAGCTCAGAAGAACGAACGCCGAGCTGAGCCTGCTCGATCTGACGCTGAGCGGCATCACTGTCGATAGCCATAAGCGCCTGATCGCGCGATACCCGATCGCCTTCCGAAACATATACCGCCGTAACTGTTCCGTTTGTGCCTGCCATAACCATCGAAGCGGCGTTGGATGCAAACATGCCCGAAGAGGCACAGGAGATGCCGTTTACAACAGCAGTCGCCTGAGCTCCGTCGGCAATACCGCCGGGGTTGGAGACCGTGATCTTCACATCACAGGTGAGGATGCCGCCGATGCCGGCCTTAACAGCGCCCGAAACACTGTTCACAATGCCCTGCACAACTTCGCCTGTGTCGGTCATGGTGACCTGTGCCGACATTCCTGCCGAAAGCCGGGATGCGTCCAGCTGGTGGAAGGGAACGGTGAGCTCCATATTATCTGTATCACGGATCTCGGCAAGCATCGTGCCGGCCGTGACCTCATCGCCCTTCTTTACATAGAGCTTCATAACTCTGCCGGGCGCTGCTGCCTTAGGCTCAAGGCCGTCAACGGCATCAATAACGCTGTCGTAAGACAGACCGGCATTCCTGAGAGCGATCTCAGCCTGCTCGATAGATCTTTCGGCATCGGAGCTGTCGATGCTGAACAGAAGATCATCCTTATTTACATAGTCGCCTTCTTCAAAGTCGGCCGTAAGTATATCGCCTTGAACCAGACCGATGATATTATACGAATCCGCAGGCTGAAGCGCGCCGCTGCCGCCGACCGTAACGGTGATATCGCGTCTCTCTGCGGCATAATTGCGATAACCGCTGTCCTTATTTGCCCCTTCAATGATCATGGGGCGCACAACGAACCAAAACAGCAGCGCCGCTATGCCGAGCACCACCGCAATGATGCGTTTGTTCTTCTTTCTCTTCTCTCCTGCCACCATTCTGTCAAGCTTGGCATTTGCAGCCGCATCCTTTGAAAGCTGCGGATCTGTGATCTGAGCCATCAGTCATTCTCCTTTAACCATTGTTCTTATAATTATATATTTTACGACCAAAATACAAAAGGTCAACCACCGTCTGATAAAGTTTAACTTTTTATTACAATTATGCCGGACCACAATCCAATATAACAAAAAAGGATGACCGCCAAGGGTCATCCTTTTTAACGCAAACTATTTAATTTACTTCTTTTCGGCTCTCTTCATAAAATCATAACCGATAACTGCCGCGCCGATGGCTCCGCAGAGCTGGCTCTGGGGATGAGTTACAACGGGCTTGTCCAGCGCCTCTTCAAGGCGCGAGCGGAAGCTCTCGTATCTTGCCAGGCCGCCGCTGAAGAAAACCTTTCCGTTCATGGGCAGCTTGCTTGCAAAGATCGCTGTACGACGGCAGATGGAGCGGATAACGCCAAGGGCAATATCGCCGCGCTCTGCGCCGTTTGCCAGCATACTGATGATCTCGCTTTCTGCAAAAACCGTACACATGCTGGTGATCTCGATCTGCTCCTTCTGCTCGAAGCTGTCGAGCTCGTCGCGGTCGCATTCAAGGATACGGCACATCATTTCTACAAAACGGCCTGTGCCGGCAGCGCACTTATCGTTCATCAGGAAGTCCTGAACATTGCCCTTGCCGTCAAGCAGAACAGCCTTGCTGTCCTGACCGCCGATATCGACAAGGCCGGAAACGCCGCCGCCAAGGAAGTATGCGCCTCTGGCATGGCAGGTGATCTCTGTGACCTTCTTGTTTGCCTCAGGCAGCAGCTCGCGGCCGTAGCCTGTTGTGACGATATAGCCTACCTCTTCGCTGTAGAGCTTATCGTATATTTCCTTCATTCTCTGGGCAGGACGCGCGCCCGTGGGAACGATCATTGTTTCAAGGATCTTCTCACCGTCATAGAGGGCGCCTTTAACTGTCGTCGAACCGCAGTCGATACCTAAACTCAGCTTTGCCATGGCTTAGAGCATCTCGATGAAGGCTGCAACTCGTGTGTTGACCTGGCCTGCATCTGTGGACGAATAGTCTGTTTCCATGTACATATAGGGGATATTATGCTTCTCTGTAACGTGCTTCTTGATCTTGTAGGACTCGACATTGAAGGTATGGCAAGCCTGCAGAACGACCTCGATAACGCCGTCGATCTTATACTCTTCAAGCAGACGGTCGAACAGGTCGAGGCGGCCGGGGTTGGGCGACATGCAGGAGCAGGGGATATTGATATATCTCTTTGCCAGAGCCTCGTATACGTCGGGATTTGTCTCGTCTACCAGCTCGTCTACCGATCTTGCACCGCCGCAGTTCTCATAGCATACGACTACGCCGCCGTTTTCTTCGATAGCGCCAACGACCTTGGCTGTCGAACATCCGATGGGCGAACCTGTGAGCAGGATGCGCTTGCGGCCTTCATACTTCTTGGGATCATATTCGTCCTTGATCTTCTGTGTCAGAGCTCTTACATCAGCTGTTGCCTTGGGCATGTCGAAACGGAACTGAACACCGTCGAGGACCTTATGCATTTCCATACCGCCCATGGGAGGGGGATCCATCTTCTGCAGGCCATAGAACTCCTTAAGAGCCTTGCGCTGCTCGTTTACGATATGGATAGACTTGCGGATATCATCTTCTGTGATCGTTGTGTCAAACTGCTCTTCGAGAACGCACTTAAAGCGCTTGATCTCTTCCTTGAAGAGCTGTGTGCCCATCTCGCTCTTCTTGTTGGGGAGCTCGAGGACATGAACATTCTTGAACTCTGCCAGCATCTCATACATCTTCTTCTTGCCGTCGCATGTTGTCTCGCCGACGATAAGATCGGAGAAATAGAAGAAGGGGCACTTGTCGGTCTTGGCAAAGCCATAGCTCGACTTGATAAGGGGGCAAAGGTTGCGGGGCAGATCCTGCTCGGCATCGGGAATTGTTTCGCCTGTCTTGGAGCAGAGGCCGACCATTACGGCACCCATAGCCATGGGGATCTCCTTGGGGAGATATGTGCAGAAGCCACCGACAACGGGAACGCCCTTCTGCTTCAGTTCATACATGGGAATGAAAGAGTTCTTGCGCTGTTCGGAAAACTCTTCAAAAATAGCGGGAAGTTCTTTAACGAGTTCCATATTAAAACACTCTCCTTAATATATTAGGGGGTTAATTTCCATCCCTTTAATTTTAGAATACCCCCATAAATAACGCAAATAGTGTTTTCAGATACCCTTTTTACACTTATAGCTTTTTTCTATAAGCGCATTAAAATGTGCATTAAAAATGCCCGAAGAGGCGATCCTCTTCGGGCGGTTTCACATAAGCTTTTCAAGAAGCATAAGGATCTCGTCGATCTTTTCTTCTCTTTCACTATCACTTGATGCCTCGCGGACGCATCCGCTGACATGGGCAGAGATGATCTCGCGGTTGGCTCGCTTGAGCACGCTCTGAGCCGCCATGATCTGGCTCGAGATATCGAGGCAGTAACGGTCTTCATCGATCATCTTTATAACGCCGTCAATCTGACCCGAAGCTGTTTTAAGCAGCCTCAGGACCTTTGCTTTATCGGCTCTCACGCGATAGATGTAACTTCGTAGCCGGCATCGACGACTGCCTTTGTCAAAGCTTCATCGGATACATCAGCTGTCAGTGTGACCTCAGCTGTGCCTGCTTCAAGATTAACCTTGGCCTCTACACCCTCAAGAGCATTGAGGGCCTTTTCTACGCGGCCGCTGCAGTGAGGGCACATCATGCCTTCGATCTTCATTGTCTTTGTCATTGTTTCTTCTCCTTCATCATTTGTATTTTCAACAATTTCTGTTACCTGAGTTATTTCGGCTGCCTTTTCTTCAATAACCGGCTTCGCTTCGGGCCTGAAGAAATTGAGCCTCAGAGCATTGGAAACAACGCATACCGACGAGAGGCTCATGGCTGCGGCACCGATCATGGGGCTCAGCTTGATGCCGAAGGGCCCCCACAGCAGGCCGGCTGCCAGAGGAATGCCTACCGAGTTATAGAAGAAGGCCCAGAAGAGGTTCTGCTTGATGTTTGTAATTACCGAACGGCTGAGCCTATAGGCAGTTACGGCATCCAGCAGGTCGCTCTTCATCAGAACAACATCGGCGCTCTCTATAGCGATATCGGTTCCGGCGCCGATCGCGATGCCGACGTCGGCACGGACAAGGGCAGGAGCATCATTGATGCCGTCACCAACCATGGCTACCTTCTTGCCCTGCTCCTGAAGGGAGCGGATCTCCTTTTCTTTATCGCCGGGAAGGACCTCGGCAATGGCATGGGTGATGCCCAGCTGACGTCCGATCGCCTCGGCTGTAACACGGTTGTCACCGGTCAGCATGACCACCTCAAGGCCAAGCTCCTTCATGCGGTCGATGGCCATACGCGATGTAGGCTTGACGACATCGG
>JAFQVZ010000101.1 GCA_017407765.1 Clostridia bacterium
CTCCTTTCCCAAAGGAGCCTTGGACGCGGGGAGCTCTTCCGTCAGACGACTCGTAGGGGCGAGCAGTGCTCGCCCGAAAGCCTTCCCCTTGATGGGGAAGGGGGACCACGTAGTGGTGGATGAGGTGAACCTCTTCCCTATCCTCAAAAGAGCCTTAAATACTCCATAAAAGGCTTCCAAAAACTCTGTTTGTAAAATATTTATAATTTCTTTGACAAAGTCCGACAGTCATAGTATAATTTTAAAAGGTTAGAATAACTAATTTTTTGACAAACAATAAACTAAAAATAAACCGGCTCTCAGAAAACGAGCCAAGAAGGAGTTTATAATGGTAAAGATCGTAACCGACTCGGGCTCACTGTTCACTCCCGCCGAAGGCGCAGCTGAAGGCATTCATGTCCTCCCCCTCAACGTCACCATCGCAGGCGAGACATATCGTGAGATGGACGAAATCTTCCCCAAGCAGTTCCTCGACATTATTTATAAGGGCAACCTGCCCACATCTTCCCAGCCCTCTGCCGGCCTTGTAATGGATGCCTTTGAAAAGGCAACAGCCGAAGATCCCGTTATATATGTTGCAATGGCCGACGGTCTTTCGGGCACCTACTCCTCCGGCTGCGGCATCCGCGAGAGCGTTGATACAAAGGAATATGTCACAGTAGTCAACAGCCGCACCCTCTGCGGCCCCGAGCGCATCATCGTCAAGAAGGCCAAGGCTCTGGCCGACCAGGGCAAGAGCGCCGAAGAGGTCGTTGCCGGCATCCAGAAATATATCGACAACGCAAAGAGCTTCCTGATCCCCATGGACTTTGACTATCTGCGCCGCGGCGGCCGTCTTTCCGCCACAGCTGCCAAGGTAGGCGGCCTGCTCAAGCTGGTCCCCATCATGACTCAGGGCGAGGGCGGCAAGAACCTCGAAAAGGCCGGCATGTGCCGCAATTTCGAGAAGGCAGTCGAAAAGGCCATCGAAGGCTTCCAGCGCATGGGTGTTGACAGCCGCTATCTGCTGACGGTCAGCCATGCCGACAACGAGAAGCAGGGCAAGATCGCAGTTGATATGCTTAAGAATGCCTTCCCCGGATGTGAGATCGAGCTGGTCGACCTGACCTGCGCTTTCATCACCCAGGGCGGCCCTCTGTGTGTTGCTATTCAGGCAGGCCTGAACGATTAAGATCACCAAAACCACCCCTCGGGGTGGTTTTTTTGATGTAATAGGTAATAGTGAAGAGGTAAAAAGTGCCGCTTCTACGCCCTCTTTTGAAAGAGGGTGGCAGCGATAGCTGACGGGTGTTTGGCCAGCAGTCTTACGGCAGCACAAAGATAACCGTCAGAACGGTGTTGCCAATCCTCAGGCACCTCTGGTGACAGCTCCTTTCCCAAAGGAGCCTTTGGTACTCCTTTCAAAAGGAGCCTTGGACGCGCGGGCGAGCAGTGCTCGCCCCTACACACCTTCACCTATTCACTATTCACTATTACTTATTACCTAACAAAAAAGACCACCCGAAGGTGGTCTTTTTGTTATTTAACATTGATTTAAGATCAGATATTCAGGCCGCCCCATGTCTTGAGGTATTCTTCCTTGGTGAGAGGTGCCTTGTATGCTGCCTTGACCTCGAGAGCCTTCTCGGCGCCGTTGACCAGCAGGTCGATGGCTGTGCATGCCATTGCCTTTGCTGCGTCGACAACTGCCATATCGGGACGGCAGATCTCATAGTCTGCGCCGTGGCCTACACCGCGTGCGCCGCCCAGCATCATATGTACCGAGGGGATGATGTGTGCAACGTCGGATGCGTCGGTCGAGCCGCCCATGCCGTCGCGAACTGTATGCTCGTCGCCATAAATGAGCTTGAGGTTTTCATAGATGACGTCCTTGAGCTCGACGCTCTCGGTGGGGCACATATAGCCGGGCAGATGGGTGATGATGCACTGAGCGCCCAGAGCATCGGCGCCTGCCTTGAAGGCACGGTCTACCTTAGCGGCTGCAGCGAGGATAGCCTCGGTGTTGTTGCCGCGGACGTATGTCTCAAGTCTTACATCGGCAGGAACTACGTTAACCAGGTCGCCGCCCTTTGTGATGATGGGATGGACGCGGATATTATCTTCGTCGAGGAAGGTCTCGCGGTTTGCGTCGACCATCTGGAGACCCAGCTGAGCAGCCTTAAGGGCATTGACGCCCTGGCTGGGCATTGCAGCGTGGGATTCCTTGCCCAGATACTGGATCAGGCGGCCTACAAAGCCCATGCCCTTATGTCCGCCGCCGAGGCCTGCATAAGCCTTGATGGGCTTGCCTTCGCCGTCTTCTGTGCCCATTGTATGCTGCATGAACATCATGTCGATGTCATCGAATACGCCGAGCTTGATAAACTCCTGCTTGCCGCCGAGGAAGGAGATCTTGCCCTCGTCGATAAGGCTCTTTCTGTACTCCAGCTCTACAAACTCCTCGGAGGGAACGTGCATGAGGACTACGTCGCCGTCCAGATGCTGCATAACGCCCGATTCCATAAGGCCGTATGCAACGCCGACTACCGATGCAGCCTGAGCATTATGGCCGCAGCAGTGAGCCGCATGTGTTACGGGGTCGGCTGTGGGATGATTGGGGACTACGACGGCGTCCAGCTCGCCCATGATGGCGATCTTAGCCTTATGATCGCGGCCTTCTACAGGTGTAACGATACCTGTGATGGCAACGCCGTCCTTATACTTGAGGCCCAGCTTGTCAAGGTGAGCCTTGACCTTGCCGGCTGTCTTGAACTCCTTATAACCCAGTTCGGGTTCGTTGAAGATGGATTCTGTGAGCTCGATAAGCTCCTGAGCGTGGTTATCGATAGCCTCGCAAACGGCCTTCTTCATTTCCTGTACTGTCAAAACAGACACTTCCTTTCGTGTTTTATTATGATGACTAAATTATACGCCTATGCGGATAATATTTCAACGCAAGCTGTTTTTTTCATAGATTTCAACAAACTTTTTTGGTTGAAGTTTATAATAACAAATGCATCCAAGGCTCCTTTGGGAATACCCTGAAGGGCACTTGGGAGCTGGATATAACCTATATCCTTATGTGAGATCCCGGGGCTCCGCTGTGCTCCGCTCAGGATGACAATATAGTGCGGCGAAATCTAAAATGTCATTCTGAGTGGAGTGCGCAGCACGGAATCGAAGAATCTCACGCCATTCTTCCCAAAAGCCACCCCTCCCTGTCCGTCAACCCATATCTCTACTTTACAAATATATAAAATTACCGTAAAATCAAATCAGGTATTGATTTTAATGTAAAGGAGTGAGAGCAATGCCCGAAGGCACCTTTGTAACGGTGTGCGGCTTCGGCAATTACCGTGGTCCCGAACCCTTCTCCATCGGCAGCCGCTTCATGTGCCGCAAAGACCCAAACAATCCCCATGACGACGAGGCCATCGTTGTTGTGGATGACAACGGCTCGGTGATCGGATACCTGGCCAACAGCGCAGGCACCCGTGCAGGCGGCACCATGTCGGCCTCACGCCTCTACGACAGGGTGGGCAAGGTCTTTCTCATCGAGGTCTGGTTCACCACACGCACCAAGATAATATGCAAGGTCATAGATTTCGATTCTATGGCACACTGATATCGGAGGAATATATTATGAAGCTTCTTACTTTCAGACAGGGCGGCATCGAGATGGTCGGCATGCTCGCAAGCGACGAAAAGCACGTCATTCCCGTGCAGGAGGCCGGCCTCGGTTATAAGACCATGCAGGAACTTATCGAGAACATCACAGAGGACGAAAAGAAGGCGCTTTCGGCCTGCACCTGCGAGGGCATCGCCCTCGACTCGGTGGAAAAAATGGCTCCCATCCCCCAGCCCAGGCAGGACGTCATCTGCCTCGGTATCAACTATATGGCCCATGCCGAAGAGGGCGCCCGCTATCATAACGAGGCCTTCGGCGGCGAAAGGCCCTTCCCCATCTATTTCTCCAAGCGTGTAAACGAGGCCGTTGCCGACGGCGGCATCATCGAAGCTCACCGCGATATCGAAGAGCGCCTCGACTATGAGTCGGAGCTGGTGGTCGTTATCGGCAAGGACGCAAAGAACGTCCCCCACGACGAGGCCTATGACTATATCTTCGGCTATACCATTATGAACGACGTTTCGGCCCGCATCCTTCAGACACGCCATAAGCAGTGGTATTTCGGCAAGGGCCTCGACGGCTTCACCCCCATGGGTCCCTGGATCGTCACCCGCGACGAGTTCCGCGATCCTCCCGGCCTGGGCGTCCGCTCCTATGTAAACGGCGAGCTGCGCCAGAACAGCACCACCGACCTGCTTATTTTCGACATCCCCTATGTCATCGCCGAGCTTTCCCGAGGCATGACCCTCAAGGCCGGCACCCTCATCGCCATGGGCACCCCCGCAGGCGTAGGCATGGGCTTTGATCCTCCCCGCTTCCTGAATCCCGGCGACGAAGTCGTCTGCGAGATCGAGGGCATCGGCAGGCTGACCAACACTATCGGTGAATGATCCATGAAATACTATCTCGCAATAGACATAGGCGCCTCCTCGGGCAGGCATATCCTCGGCCATATTGAAAACGGCCGCATGGTGCTTGAGGAAGTGTGGCGCTTTGACAACAAACAGATTCATAAGAACGGCCACGACTGCTGGGATGTAGGCAGCCTGTGGAAAGGTATTACAGACGGCCTTAAGGCCTGCAAGGCTCTGGGAAAGATCCCCCATACCATCGGCATCGACACGTGGGCCGTCGACTTCGTGCTGGTGGACGGCGATGGCAATATGATAGGCGACGCCGTTGCCTACCGCGACAGCCGCACCGAGAAGATGGACAGAGTTCTCGAGCGATACATCCCTCACACCATGCTTTACAGCCGCACCGGCATCCAGAAGCAGCTCTTCAACACCGTCTATCAGCTCGTTGCCCTCAAGCGCGAGCATCCCGAACAGTTAAGTCAGGCCGAGCGCCTTCTGATGATCCCCGACTATTTCAACTATCGCCTCACCGGCGTTATGGCGAACGAATACACCAATGCCACCTCCACCGGCATGATCTACACCGTCACCAAGGGCTGGGACAAGGGCATCATCGGCGCGCTTTCTCTGCCGTGGAAGCTCTTTAAGGACCCCCTTATGCCCGGCACCGTGCTGGGCGGCCTTACACCCGAGGTGCAGGCCGAAGTCGGCTTTGATTCGACGGTCATCCTGCCCGCCACCCACGACACCGGCTCGGCCTTTCTCGCCATTCCTGCCCGCGACGACAATGCCGTATATCTCTCCAGCGGCACATGGAGCCTGCTGGGCGTTGAGAACGACCACGCGATAACGAGCGAGCAGAGCCGCCTTAAGAACTTCACCAACGAAGGCGGCGCATGGGGCCGATACCGCTATCTCAAAAACATCATGGGCCTGTGGATGCTCCAGTCGGTTCGCCGCGAGCTGAACGGCGAGACCTATGTTGAAGGCAGAGAGCAGCGCACCGCTTCCGAACAGCGCTGGACCTTTTCCATGCTCAGCGCGGCGGCACGCGGTGCCGAAGGCTTCCCGTCGGTGGTGGACGTCAACAAAGACTGTTTCCTCTCGCCCGACAGCATGACCGAGGCCATAAAGGCCGAATGTGCCGCTTCAAAGCAGCAGGTTCCCAAAACGGTGGGCGAGCTGGCACAGTGCATCTACCACAGCCTTGCCCTCTGCTATAAAAACGCAATTCTTGAGCTGCAGGAGCTGACCGGAAAGACCTATACCTCCATCAATATCGTCGGCGGCGGCTGTCAGGACGACTATCTCAACGAGTGCACCGCAAAGGCCACCGGCCTGCCCGTCTATGCCGGCCCCATCGAGGGCACAGCCATCGGCAATCTGCTGGTTCAGATGATCGAAGGCGGCGACCTTCCCGACCTGCAGGCCGCAAGAAACACCATCCGCAGCAGTTTTGATATAAAGGAGATCGATCCATCATGAGTTATACAGAAGCCAAGGCAAGATATGCCGCTCTCGGCGTCGATACCGATGCCGCCATGGAAACTCTTAAAAATGTACCCATTGCCCTTCACTGCTGGCAGGGCGACGACGTAAGAGGCTTTGACACCGACCCCGGCAAGCCTCTCACCGGCGGCATCCAGACAACAGGCAACTATCCCGGCCGCGCACGCACCTATCAGGAGCTCATGGCCGACATCGACAAGGTCATCTCCCTTGTCCCCGGCCAGGTGAAGATGAATCTTCACGCCAGCTATGCCATTTTCGACGAAGAAAACGGCGGCTGGGTCGACCGCGACAAACTGGAACCCAAGCACTTTAAAAAATGGGTGGATTTCTGCAAAGAGC
>JAFQVZ010000102.1 GCA_017407765.1 Clostridia bacterium
AAATTATCGCAGTCTCTGACCTTGATGCCCATTTCCTTTGCCTTGAGCAGGATAGCCTCGGCAAGAGGATGCTGGCTGGAGTTCTCAAGGGCGGCAGCAACTGTCATAAGCTCTTTTTCGCTTACCAGCGAGATGATATCTGTGACACGGGGCGCGCCTTCGGTGACTGTGCCCGTCTTATCGAGAACCACTGTATCAATACCGTGAAGGGTCTCGAGAGAAACTGCGTTCTTCATCAATATGCCGTTTCTTGCGCCAACGCCGGTGCCGACCATGATGGCAACGGGAGTTGCAAGGCCCAAAGCGCAGGGGCAGGATATTACGAGGACCGAGATGGCGCAGGACAGAGCAAACTCGGCAGTCTGTCCGTAAGCAAGCCAGCCGATACCGGTAATAAGTGCAATGGTCATAACTGTGGGAACAAATATTCCGGCAACCTTATCGGCCAGCTTGGCGATGGGGGCCTTGGAGGCGCTTGCCTCCTCTACAAGGGCTACGATCTGAGCCAGGGTTGTGTCCTGGCCGACACGTGTCGCCTTGAACTTGAAGAATCCGTTCTTGTTGATGGTGGCTGCGATAGCCGTGCTGCCGACCGTCTTCTCGACGGGCATGCTCTCGCCCGTGATGGCCGATTCATCTACCTGCGAATGACCTTCAACGATCACGCCGTCAACGGGGATGCTCTGGCCGGGACGGATAACGACGATATCACCCTGAAGAACATCGGCGACATCAACAGTTACCTCTACTCCGCCGCGCTCGACGGTAGCCGTCTTGGGTGCAAGGTCGATAAGCTTGGAAATGGCATCCTTGGCGCGGCCCTTGCTCTTCTCTTCCATATATTTGCCGACACCTACAAGAGTCACGATCATGGCCGAGCTTTCGAAATACAGATCCATGTGATACTGATGCACCAGCTCCATGTTGCCTGCTCCGAGGCCATAGCTCATGCGGTATATGGCAAATATGCCGTATACAAGTGCAGCCGACGAGCCCACTGCAATAAGGCTGTCCATGTTGGGAGCACCCGAGAACAGGCGTCTGAATCCGTTGGTGAAATAATGGCCATTAAGAATAAGGATGGGAATAGCGATGAGAAGCTGGGTAAAGGCAAACGATACCGCATTCTGAGTGCCCGAAAGAAATCCGGGCAGAGGCAGGCCGATCATATGCCCCATAGACACATACATCAGCGGGATAAGCAGGGCAATGGACATAAACAGCCTGCTTCTTGTCTGCTTAAGATGCTTTTCCTCTTCGGCATGGGCTGCCTCGGCAGCCGCCTTGGCATCCGACTTCCGATCGCTGCCCTTGACCGATGCTCCGTAACCGCCGCTTACAACGGCCTCGATGATAGATGCATCGCTTGTGAAGGCTTCGTCGTATTCTACCGTCATGCTGTTGGTCATAAGGCTTACGGCTACAGCCGATACGCCTTCAACCTTGCTTACCGCCTTCTCAACATGAGCCGAGCATGCCGAGCAGGTCATACCGGTGACATTATATTGCTGTTTCATTTTATACCTCCTGAGCAACACCCCCCGGGGGTGTCTAAATATATGATATACTTAATTAACAGCCTTTGTCAATAGTCACGTTAATATAATCTATAGATGTTTTGTTGCATTCTCATTTAAGTTGTGGTATCATTTGATTTAGAAATAATACTCTCTCGATTTAGAGAAGATTGTAATTTAATGGAGGAAATGTACAATGAAAGTATATGACCAGACAAATAAGGTCGAGCTCGATCTGACAAGACAGCAGCTCCTTAACCTTCTGACCGACGGCAACCGCGAGGTCGACTTCATTATGAAGAAGCCCCAGTCTGACGAATCCGGCCTGGTTTACTATGATAAGGAGATCTGGGTCTGCACAAAGGACAAGAGCTTCACACGCAGCTACGAGTA
The DNA here is from genome assembly GCA_017407765.1 of Clostridia bacterium. GTDB lineage: Bacteria > Bacillota > Clostridia > Oscillospirales > Butyricicoccaceae > RGIG1902. The sequence continues at coordinate 1,911 of JAFQVZ010000102.1, forward strand.
TAAGGGACGTGCTCTTCGTGAGTTCCACTGCTTCCACTTCCACGATCTGGATGGCCAGTTCGATCCCCGCCGCTCCAATGTTGGCCAGGTAATTCTTGTCTGATATCTGATCTGCTTTAAAGCTCCCCATATCGGGGAGCTTTTTCCTATATAACAGAAAAGCCTCCCAAAAGGGAGGCCTTTCTGCTGTTGAGGACAACATAATGAAAAAACATAGTATAAACCCTGCCAAGGAACCCACCATTTGATTGGCTTTACACCTTGTCACGATTTATATATTCTATATTATACACAAAACTGATTCTATCACTATACCCAGTTTACAAATAAAAAACAATGCCAGTTTTGAGGCGTATACCGTATAAAACGGTTAGATATCTATGAAAATGTTTGCCCTTTTCAAAGAAGGTTTAAGTCCAAACGCCAGGAAGGATGAAACCACCACCGCTATAAGGCCGTTGACAAGCGAAACTGTT
>JAFQVZ010000001.1 GCA_017407765.1 Clostridia bacterium
ACAGAAAAGCCTGACGGCCTTCTCTGAGAAAAACATACAGATTATAGTTATCTGCCATACTTGAAGGAGGCATTTCTGCTGTGCTGACCACATATACCGAGATCCCTCCAACCACCTCGCTGTCGGCCATCCCATCTCCAATGCTGTCTACCAGCCACCAGCCGCCCTCGCCATCATAAACTGCAAAAATCATGCAGCTGGCGATAGTTTCGCTGTCGCTCACCATATCCTCTGAATTGGAGACAATAACATTGCCCATGTGGTCTACGATCTCAAGGTATATATTGGAATAGGCCGGTGAATAGGCATTGTATCCCATCTGAAGACTGCTGACAAATATATCGGGATCTCTGAAATACTCGAAAGCAATTGTTTCGGCCAGCGAATCAAGCCCTGCCGAAACATCATAATAATGGTCGCCCGAAGCATCATATAATCCCATTTCGTTGGCGCATATGGCGGCACCGCCGCCCACTACCATGCCTATAGAGGCAAAAAAGACGACGAAAACAGCCGCTATTTTAAGGGCCAGATTTTCGGTCATTTTCATTTAGATCTTCTCCATCTTATATCCCACTCCCCAAACCACCTTGATATATCGGGGTTCAGAGGGATTTATCTCCAGTTTTTCGCGCAGGTGACGGATATGCACAGCCACGGCGCTGTCGGCGCCATAGGCCGCCTCGTTCCACACACTGCGGTATATCTCGGCAGAGGAATAGACCCTGCCGGGGCTCTCCATAAGCAGCTTGAGGATGTTATATTCAAGAGGTGTCAGCGAAACCGCTTCGCCATCCACCGTAACCTTGCGTATCTCATCATCGAGCTCGATACCGCCTACCGTGAGGGTTGTCTTAGCCTTTTCCATACCGCCGAGATTAGTGTATCGCCTCAGCTGCGAACGCACTCTTGCCTGCACCTCAAGAGGATTAAAAGGCTTTGTGATATAGTCATCGGCACCCATGTTAAGGCCCATGATCTTGTCGCTGTCTTCGCTCTTGGCTGTAAGAAGAAGAATAGGGAAATTGAACTTTTCACGTATCTTCTCCATTGCCGAAAGGCCGTCCATCTCGGGCATCATGATATCCATGATCGCAAGATGAAGCTCGGTGTTTTCGGCTATTTCAACGGCCTCACGGCCATTTTCTGCTTCAATAAGATTGTAGACTTCGTTTGTCAGATATATTTTAAGCGCGGCGCGGATATCTTTTTCGTCGTCGCAGATAAGAATATTATACATCTCCATCTCCACCTTTCATCAATATTTTAGCAATTTATCTTTTAACTTTAAAGCCATCATTTTCTTAAGATTATTTTAAGCTTTATTCTTAGACTACAGAAAAGTAAAAATGTTTCGGCATATTGGCTTTTTATTTTTCTCATTCCGTGATAAACTGTAATCAGATAAAATTGCAAAGGAGAAAAACTTATGTTAGAAGCCAATATCAGTAAGTTTGATCAGGTAATTAATGATATCATGTCGGCAGGCAATGCCGCCGGTCTCGCTGCCGCAGTTGTAGATAAAAACGGCAGCCTGATTTTCGAAAAATACTACGGTCTGCGCGATGCCGAACGCGGCCTGCCCATCGACCGCGACACGATTTTCGGTGTTGCCTCCATAACCAAATCGTTTACATCTCTTGCCATCATGCAGCTCCATGAGGAAGGCAAGCTTTCGATCGACGATCCTATAAGCAAATATCTCCCCGAATACACCAATGTAAACCAGCCCGAGCCTGTGCGTATCCGCCACCTGATGAGCCACAGCGGCGGATTCTATCCCCAGAAGCGCCTGCTGATGGAAAACATGGCAAAAGAAATGGGCTTCTCGCAGGAAAAGGACGGCGATTTTGCCTTCAATGCCGAGCTCGAGGCCTATGGTACCTCGGTCGTTGCCAAGCGCATCAACGACCAGGAATATCACATTGATCTTCCCGGCCGTGCCATGAGCTATTTTAACGACGGCTTTGCGCTTTTGTCCCACATCATCATGCAGGTGTCGGGCGAGCGCTCGTTTGCCGACTACATAAAGAATCACATCTGCCTTCCCCTCGGCATGGACCGCAGCTCCAGCGAGTTTGTCGCTCCCGCTCAGGACCCCAATGCATCGGTCATATATGTCACCGAGCATGGCCCCAGGACCATCTCCAACAATCTCGATAATGCCTTTGTCCTCAACGGCGGCGGTGCAATGAAATCCACCATCGCCGATATGGCAAAATATGTTTCGATGTATCTCAACTACGGCAAGGGCTCAAACGGTGTCAGAGTGGCCGGCGAAAGCTCGATCCGCGAGATGACAAAGCCCTGCCAGACCAACGGATATGCCACCACCTATGGATTCGGCCTCCTGCAGGCTCAGGCAGATGGCTACAGCATCGTATATCATAACGGCAGCCTGCCCGGTGTATCCTCGGCTATGGTATGGTCCTATGAACTGGGCCTTGGCGCCATTATCCTCTGCAATACCGAAGACGTGGCCGCCTCCCCCGCCGCCCTTTCTCTCATGCGCCTTGCTGCCGGACAGGATCCTTCGAT
>JAFQVZ010000103.1 GCA_017407765.1 Clostridia bacterium
ATAAAGATCATGACTATCAGCAATGCAATCCAGCCCGCTTCCATCACATTTAATCAGACAGCTCCCGCTTCCCGAGCCGACAGCCCATTTGCCCCGCTGACAGCTTATTTTAAAGACCGCAAGTTTGAGATCGTTTCTACAGTTGCTTACCTTATCGGCATACCAGTAGGCATTTTTGAGAATATCCACGAGGGCCCCAAGAAGGAGGTTTTCGACAGGCTCGAAGAAAACAAATCGGCAAGGATCATCCGAAACCTCTCTATCGTGCGAAATGCCGTTGAGCGCAACTTCGGCGCCATAAACAAAAGAATGAAGACCGAGTTCCTCACCCTTCTTTCCATGCCCGAACTGGTGCCAATGGATGCTGTAAAGCAGCTCAATGACGACGGGGTTAACTGTTATAAGAAAACAACAAGGCTTTGCGAGCAGGTGATCGAGCTCAACCGCCTGATCTCCGACAGAATAAACAACTGCAAAGAGCTTTTCCCTACATGGATCAACTGGGATTATATCAAAGACCTGTTTATAATGCCCAACGGCCTGACCGAAGCAGGCACCAAAAAGGCTTCTGACACATTCTATGAGCATAAGCAGCTCTATCCCTATCAGGTCTATATCAACTGGACTCCCCGTGATGTGGGAAACCTGCTCTCTGATGATTATAAGTTTACCGACGTTCTTTATCAGCAGCATAACGATTATTTTGAAGAAAAAAGCAAAACAAACGACGCCTCTCCTTTAGTGAAAAGCTCGATATGCAGCTTTATCAATGCCAGCAGCAAGGTGGCAATGTTTGTCGACTGCGAAAACTCTGACCCCTATAAGATGTGCGCTGCCCTCACAAATCTCAATCAGGATGCACTTAAGAAGATCAGCAAGATCATCCTCTTTGACGATATCCGTACGACCCGCGCATGGGATATCCTCGGCAACTATACCGATATCCCCATCGAACACATGATGATCGAGCGTCTTAAGACCGATAAGTCGCTGGTAGACATCAAACTGGTGACAAGAGCCTGCCAGGAGCATTATTCCGGAGGTGTAGACTCGATGATCCTCGTTTCCAGCGACTCTGACTATTGGGGCTTTATCTCCTCCTTGCCTACGGCACGTTTTCTCGTCATGATCGAGCATGAAAAGTGCAGCCCGGCGATGAAGGAGGCCCTCTCCAGCTCCAATATCTTCTATTGCTCGCTGGATGATTTCTACTCGGCGAATGCCGACTCGATCAGGACCTCGGCCATTCTCGACGATATTTACGATCAGCTTGGAGATTTCATCTTCAACCTGAATGATATGCTCGACAGTGCGCTGACAGCTACGCGCGCAGTTATGACGTTGAGCGAGCGCAAGCAGTTCTTTGACCGCTATCTCAGAACCATGAAGCTGGTGCTGGACGGCGAAGGCAATGTCGACTTTGAGCTTAAAAGATAGAATGCAAAAATCCACCCCAAGGGGTGGATTTTTTGCTTATGGGCGCCGCAAATCTATTAAGTTTCGGGGTCCTCACGGCGCTCCTGCGCCGCGCCGACAGTTCGGCGCTCCGATTTTGCCGGATTCACTTCGGCAAAATCTATTTCATTTCGGGGTCCCTCGCCGCCGGTCAGAATGGCGGCGCATGATTTGCAGGCGATTCATTCGCCGCAAATCTATTAAGTTTCGGGGTCCCCAAAAATAACAAAGTTATTTTTGGGGCTGCGGTACGGGCACTTCCATAGGAATGGGGCACTTATAGGGACGATTCTTCATCTTCTCGTCAAACTCAGCTTTTGCCTTTTCAAGATGAACTGGATCGCGGTACATCTCCATTGCTGTCTCGGCCATGATCCTCGCGCCGTAGAACATACCCTTGAAGCCTATTCCCATGTCAGAGCAGGCGGTTACCTGCCAGCTGTGACCGGGAGCAGCAAGGTTCCAGCAGGCAGTTCTGATCTGAGCGCAGGGGCAGACATGCATTACGTCGCCGACATCGGTAGAACCGTAGTTATCGTGAGTCTTAAAGGAACTCATGCCCTGATATATGGGTCCGTTATCCAGCCTGCCCGAACTGAGAGCCGACTGATAATTGGGGCTGTTCTTATTGAGAGCATCGGCAAAGGCAAGCTCCTCGTCGGTGTAGGAGGGCAGCTCGATCTCCTTCATGGTCTCGTACATGAGTTCGGCCATATACATATTGGGCTGGGTATTATAGCAGCCGCCAAGGAACTCGATCTCAAGCTCGGTCTCGGTCATATGAGCCGCACCTTCGGCACATTTGATAAGCCTGTTGTATGTATCTTCGATGGCTTCGCGGCTGAATGCACGGATATAATACCACACCGATGCCTTATCGGGAACGATGTTGGGGGCCGTTCCGGCTTCTTTATATACATAGTGGATGCGAACGTCACTCGTGACATGCTCACGCAAATAGTTGGCTCCAACACTCATGATCTCGCAGGCATCAAGAGCCGAACGTCCGTTATAGGGGTCGCCGCCGGCGTGGGCTGTACGTCCCCTAAAATGGAACACAGCGCTGTTTATACCGGTGTGACGGCCGGTCATAACGCGGTTAATGCTGTCGCCATGCCATGCAAAGGCACAGTCGAGCTCGTCAAATGCACCATTGCGGGCAAGGAACGCCTTGCCGGTCAGCACTTCTTCGGCAGGACAGCCGTAAAATACCACCGTACCCTCCATGCCCTTCTGCTCCAGCTCGGCCTTGATGCCCACTGCAGCGGCAAGTGATGCCGCATTGAGGAGGTTATGGCCGCATCCATGACCCGGCTCGCCTGCATTGACAGGTTCTTTATCGGGCTGCACCTTCTGGGAGAGGTCGGGCAGAGCATCAAGCTCACCCAGCAGGCCTATAACAGGATGGCCCTTACCCCAGCGGCCAACTACACAGGTAGGCAGGCCAAATGCACCTGTTTCGACTTCAAAGCCGTATTCCTCCAGCATTTTTGCCGTCATGGCGCAGGCATTGACCTCGTTATATGCTGTTTCGGGACATTCCCACATATCGTGGGCCAGCTTTATGATGTTTTCTTCTTCCTGTTTGATGGTTTTGATGGCAATGCTTTCTCTCATAGCAAGTTTCTCCTTTCAAAAGGAAAACCTGCCGGCCGGGAGTCTCCCCAGCCGGCAGGCATGAATTAATTCTGATTCTCTGTTGTTGGGCCCCCGCAGTAAATCTATTAAGTTTCGGGGTCCCTCGCCGCCGGTCAGAATGGCGGCGCATGATTTGCAGGCGATTCATTCGCCGCAAATCTATTAAGTTTCGGGGTCCTCACGGCGCTTCTGCGCCGCGCCGACAGTTCGGCGCTCCGATTTTGCCGGATTCACTTCGGCAAAATCTAT
>JAFQVZ010000104.1 GCA_017407765.1 Clostridia bacterium
ATCCGTCAAAACGGCGCCGCCAAACCTCAGTCAGCTGCGCTGACAGCTCCTTTCAAAAGGAGCCTTGGACGCGGGGAGCTCTTCCGTCAGACGACTCGTAGGGGCGAGCACTGCTCGCCCGAAAGCCTTCCCCGTGATGGGGAAGGGGGACCGCCTTGGCGGTGGATGAGGTGACCTGCGGTGAGCTTGCTGTAAAGCGCTTCGCGACCCCTCATCAGTCACCTATCGGTGACAGCGACGCGAAGCTAGTGCCTTTGGTACTTCCCCACGGAGGGGGAAGCCTTAATACATCAAAAAACCATCCACAGACTGTGGATGGTTTTCTTTTATACCGGGGTATTCTCTTTTCTGTGCTTCCTGCGGGATGCGCGGCTGCCGGCCTTGAACTTGCCGAGCTTTTCGGAATAATACTGCTCAAGCTGGCTGTCCATGCGGTAGGTCTCCTTCTTGACCCACCAGCCCCTTGTGCCCATGCCGTGGAGGAACATACGGTAGAAGAACCTGCCGTGGACCCTGCAGGAGGTGCAGGCCACCTTGCGGTTCTCGCCGCCGGGGATCCATCTGAGAGGCTCGAGGGCTTCGCCGCATTCGGGACACCGTGCCGAACAGGTCCTCGAGCTGTGCACCGCCTGATGCTTATCCTCATAAAAACCCCACTGACGCACGTCCATGGGGCGGTGGCTCATCCAGAGGGGCAGGTGAGAGGCATATTCCTCAAGGCCGCGCTTCATGTCGAGCTTTCTTGCCACCCTTGCCGTATAGATGGCATCGTTGAGGGCATCGTGAGCCTCCAGCTCTTCCTCGATGCCGTAGTTTTCGAGGGCGGCATGGAGAGAATGCTGGGCATATTCGCCCGAGGTCTCATAGCTGTAGATGACCTGCAGATCATAATGGGGAGGCAGCATCGCCTCGTCCAGCTTGAAAAAGCTCATATTGTCGCGCAGCATCTGCATATCGTCGCTGCCCCATGTGAAGAGGCAGGCATCCTCGCCGCACCACTCGATAAAGCTCGAAAAAACCTCGCCGAAGCGGGGCGCTCCGTCGAGCTGTTCCTTTGTGATGCCGGTCAGAAGGCTGATGCGCTTCTGCAGTCTTTTATAATACTTGGGACGGACATAGGACTTGAATGTGCCGACCTCAGCCAGGTTTTCGTCCAGCATGACGGCGCCGATCTCGATTATCTCGCCCTTGAGGGGCACGGGACGGACGACGACACACTCGGGGCTGGGCGCATAATTCCACTCCATGTCGAACATGATATATCTCATAAGCAGCTCCGTTAGGGTCGATAATATATAAAGTATAACATGAGGGTGGCTGCTTGTAAACCGAGAAGGGAAAAGCTTGACTCGGAGGTTTGCCCTGTTGTAAAATCATCTCAGCAAAGAAGCGCAGGCGGAGCATACGAAAAATGTATGTTCCGCCTTTTTTGAAGTCTTATTATATGAAAAGGAGTATACGATAATGAAACTCTCGCTTAACCCCTCAAAGCTTGCCCGCGAGCTGGCCATCGACATCGTCGGCAGCCTGCTTATCGCCATCGGCATCTATAACTTTGCCCTCAATGCCAATTTCCCCCTGTCGGGCATCTCGGGTATATGCCTCATCATCTACCGCTTCACCGGCCTGCCCATCGGCCTCGGCACCGTCATCCTCAATGTGCCCATCTCCATCCTCTGCTATCGCCTGCTGGGCAAGAGCTTCTTTTTCCGTTCGATCAAGAGTATGCTGATCTCCTCCTTCTTCATCGACGTTGTGGCGCCTCAGCTGCCCCTCTATGAGGGCGACAGGCTGCTGGCCGCAATATGCACCGGCGTAATCTCGGGCCTCGGCTTTGCCCTTATCTATATGCAGGACTCCTCCACCGGCGGCAGCGACTTCCTTATGATGGCCATCAAGGCCCTTAAGCCCCACCTCTCGCTGGGCAACATCTTTTTCATCATCGACGGCACCATCATCCTCATCGGCGGCCTGCTGTTCAGCGATATCAACGGCATCATCTACGGCATCATCATGTCCTTCTGCATGTCGACGGTGGTCGACAAGGTCATGTACGGCATCGACCGCGGCAAGGTGGCCCTTATCGTAACCGAGCACGGACGCGAGATGGCCTTTGAGATCGAGCGCCAGACCGGCCGCGGCGCCACCCTGCTCAAGGCCACCGGCAGCTATTCGGGCCTTGACAAAGAGGTCGTTATGTGCGCCTGCGACAACAAGCAGATGTTTCATGTCCAGCGCGCCGCAAAGCTGTGCGACCCCGCATCCTTCACCGTTGTTCTCGAATCCAGCGAGGTCCTCGGCGAAGGCTTTAAGGTGTAGGGGCCATTGCTGCCCTCTCAGTCGGTTTCACCGACAGCTCTCCCAGAGGGAGAGCCAAGGGTACTTGTAGGAAGAATGGCGTGAGATCCTTCGACAATGCACTTCGTGCTTGCTCAGAATGACATTTTAGATTATCGCCTGACTACATTGTCATCCTGAGTGGAGCGCAGCGGAATCGAAGGATCTCACGCCATTCTTCCTACAAGTACTCTTGGCTCTCCCTCCGGGAGAGC
>JAFQVZ010000105.1 GCA_017407765.1 Clostridia bacterium
CTACTGCAAGGTGTTCAAAAAAGCTTTTTCCGGCTGCCTGGCCCTCAGCCTGTTCTCGACAGCGCTGGCCCCTCTCATCAGCCATCTGTTCTTCTATCACGGCACCCTTCAGCCGCTTAATATGCTCCTTTCGTTGTTATGCGGTTTGCTTATCGGCTTTGTCATCCCAATGATGGGCCCCTACGCCGCTTATCTGCTCAATGGAATGACCCTCTATACCAGCGGCTTCTCTCTCGGCCTCCTTTGTCTTGTCATCGTTCCCATACTCAAATCTTACGGATATATGTTCAACCCCGTAACGGTGTGGAACACCGGCGATAATCTTGAGGTCGGTCTTGTACTTGGCGCCTTCTGCCTGTTTCTTATCTTTATGGGCTTCAGAAAGGGCGGAGCTCAGGCATTTGAGAACTATCTGCGTATGCTAAAGCGCCCGGGACTTTCCTCTCAGGACTTCACCCATCTCGACGGAATAGAAGCCTGCCTTATAAATATGGGCATAAACGGCCTTATCTCCATTGGGTATATCCTGTTGATCCAGGGTCATTTAAACGGCCCCACCATCGGCGGAATCCTGACTATAATCGGCTTTTCTGCCAAGGGAAAACATGCCGCCAATATACTTCCTATTATGATAGGCGTTGCATTGGGAGGCATCACAAAACAGTGGGATCCCCATTCGCCTGCAGCTCAGCTGGCCGCTCTCTTCGGCACGACATTGGCCCCCATCAGCGGCTCTTTCGGGCCTGTGGCCGGCATAATTGCAGGTTTTGTCCATTCGTCTGTGGTCCAGCATGCCGGAGTCGGCTATTCGGGTATTAATCTATACAACAATGGTTTTGCCGGGGGCATCGTATCCATCGTCCTCTATCCCATTTTTGTTAATATCTTTAAACGCAACAATTTCTCCGAGCCCTCTCCCGGTTCTCCCGCTGCCATTGAAGAAGAAGCAAAAAAAGCAAAATAAAAACAATGCCAAGCTGCTTTTCATCAAGCAGCTTGGCTTTTTCACTGTTATCTTTATTTTTGAAGCTTAAGTATCTTGCTGTCTTCGCCTGCAATATCGTCGATCACAAGGTCATTGCCTATAAAATAATATGCCTTGCCGTCTATGAACGCAGGTGTCACATCATACGCTTCTTCCTTAATCTGCTCGGCATCATCCAGCCTTATCCTGTATACCGACCCATTATTTCTGCTAAGATATGCATATCCGTCAGCTACATACTCCAGCCGATCATCACCAATATTCTCAAAAGTGATGAGATCGCGTATTTCATACGTATTTCCGTCATAGGACGTCAGAGTAAACAGGTTGTCTATGTCGCCATTCTCCTTTTCGTTTCTTGAAAGGACATAAACGATCTCTCCTGTTTCCACCCAATCGGCATAGGCTCCGGCTGCAATATACGAAGCCGTTCTCAACCCATATCTTCTGAGCAGACCAACGGCGACATCTTCATAATAATATAGTCCCGTATCGGTGGTGAATGCTATCTCTCCGCTTTCCACCAGCGTTTCGCTGACACTTCCGTAAAGCATGCTTCGGCAAATGGCTCCGCTTTTTTCCGATGTAAAATACACCCAACCATTGTCAACACAAAAACTGCCCTTTATCCTCTCCGGGAGGATGACCACTGCGTTGCCGCCATCTTTGTCGACAGCCCACAATTCGCCTTTATTCTCGCCGGGATACTTCTGCTTCACATAATATATCCTTTCGCTGTCCAGCCACATCTGATAGGTGCAGTCATCTGCGAGACATACCGTCTCACCGTCACTGCCCAATGAAAAAATGCCCTCTTCGGTGAAATAAAATATTTCGGTGCCATCAAAGAAAACTCTGTCCGGCAAAGCATCCGAGATCATATAATATTGTTCTCCGCCGATATTGGCCAAGGCTATGCCTTCATTCGGCTTTACAAACACAGCGGCGCCGCCGGCTATAATAAAACGTCCGCCTTCCGGTGTTATCTCCAAACCTCTTATTTCGGTATGCTCTTCTATAGCTTCACTTTCCGGATCTATCTCCGGAGCATGGTCTATATTATTGGGAATTACCATAGTTTCAGGCACTTTGGTCTCATTTTGAGTATCCTGACCAATCTCTTCAGCTATATCAAAACAAGCCGTGAGGGCAAACAGTGCCGTAAGCAGCGCTGCAACAATAATTTTTTTCATATTTTCACCTCTCTCCCAAACAGTCACTTTACAAAAAAGCCCGATTAGGATAGGATATATATGCAGAGCCTTTCTCTGTATAAACAAAGATAAGGAGCATAAAGCTATGTACTACAAAATGAATATCGCCGGTCTCGACCGCGAGCTTCCCCTTTGTCCTTTGACTGACGAACTCAAAATCGCTGCATTCGTCATTTTCGGCGACTGCGAACTGACAACCGCCTGTGCTGCCGAACTGCTCAAGCGTGCGCCTGAGTACGACTATATCATCACAGCCGAATCCAAGGGTATTCCCCTTGCCCATGAAATGGCCCGTCAGCATGGCGACTCTACATATTTCCTTGCCCGTAAGTCGGTCAAGCTCTATATGCGCGACGTTATCTCCAATCAGGTAAACTCCATCACAACAACAAATACTCAGACCCTCTATCTTGACGGAACACATGCCGCTCAGATGAAGGGAAAGAGAATCCTTATTGTCGACGATGTAGTTTCCAGAGGCGATTCTCTCCGCGCGATCGAAGCTCTTGTTGAAAAAGCCGGTGGCATCGTTTGCGGCAGAATGACCATTCTCGCAGAGGGCGACGCCCAGAACCGCGATGATATCATCTATCTCGAAAAGCTGCCTCTCTTCACCAAAGACGGCCAGCCTATCTGATTTTAACTCCTCTTTCGGCCCACAGCTTCGCAAACTCAAGATAGGTAACTCTTATCGAGATGATCTCTGAGATTATATAACTGAGTGCAACAATAAGAAGTATCTTCCAGGATGCCCCCATTATCGGGAGGACAAACAGCAATGCTCCATAGAGTATGGCCATCAGGTCAAAAGCTTTTGCCCTTCCGGTATTGGAGGCATTTTCTTTATCCTCGGATATGGCCTTATTTCTTTCTCTGACCCCTGCAAAACCGCTTATGGCATACGCCGCCACTATCGCTGCAGCACAGATCCACGACCTGTCAAAAACAAAGCTTGCAGCTGCAGCTGCTGCAATGAATGCGGCCATTATGATAAATGCCTTCGCCTTTCCTAAAGCATTTGCATTGAACGTCTGGTTTGCATACTGGCTTATAACGGTAATACGGTCAAAATTAGGGTCTTTAGACGAAATATACTGTCTGACCGAACCAACCATGGAAATAATAATAATATAAAGGCCAAAGAAAACAAAGATATTCTGCAGCCATGCGATCGAGGGATTGCTGAACACAAGTAATCCCGAAAACATAAAACCACATCCAAGTGTGATGCCTGTGATGTTAGACATCATCTTATCAAGCAATTCCATTAAAATACTCCTTGCATTTATTTTTTATTAGAGCTTAATCAGTATACCATATTTCAGCTCCGCAGATATTACGATATTGAAAACTTATCTTTTTTCATCAAGGCTCAATATAAAACACATATCTCGCTGTACCGGAATAATATTTGTTTTCCGTCCACTTTGCAATGATCTCATATATCATGCCCTCAGCAGGCGGGGCTATAGCTCCATCTCTTATGTCAATGGATGTTCCCTCTGCCGAAGTGTCTCCTACAGCAGATTTGGGCCAGCATCTGGCTTCTGTGATCTCGTCGGGCTGGCTCTCAAAGCTAAGCTCAACAGCATCACCGTATGTGTAAAACAGCGGCTCGCCATGTTTCATATCGAGCGGATGGACAAGAGATGCCTCATAGTTCTCTCTGCCAAAGAGTTTTTCATAACTCCACGAAAAAGCAGATCCGTTAAGTTTTATCATTATATCATCGCAGTATATATTCAGAACAGGCGGATTCTCATATTCTTTATATTGATTATTGATCAAGATCAGACTAACCAACAAAAAAGCTGCAATTATAACTGCTGAGATTAATTTTCTTTTCATATACCCAAACCCCTATTGCAATATATAAACAAAAAAGCTTTGACCTAAGTCAAAGCTTTTTCTGTGGCTCCCCCTGTTGGGCTCGAACCAACGACCCTGCGGTTAACAGCCGCATGCTCTGCCAACTGAGCTAAGGAGGATTATTTTATTCAAACCTGACTCACGTCAGCTTTAAAACTTGTAAGAGGAGCTTTGACAAAATCAAAGCTCCTCTATTGGCTCCCCCTGTTGGGCTCGAACCAACGACCCTGCGGTTAACAGCCGCATGCTCTGCCAACTGAGCTAAGGAGGATTATTAAATGTAGGCATCAACCTATTTTCCCGGTCCGTCGCCAGACAA
>JAFQVZ010000106.1 GCA_017407765.1 Clostridia bacterium
CAAACGGCCGGCTGCCCTTTCGAAGCAGCCGGCCGTTTGTTTTGGGTTATTATATAGAAGAGTTGGGCATAAATTATTTATCTCTCATCCCAATATGCAACCTTTGTGCCTATCGTGTCGGATGTAAAGGCTGTGCCGTCGTTCTTCTTATAATGCTCGGTAGCCTTTGTTACATATTTAAGGCCGAGATAAAGAAGCGGCAGGTTTGCAAATACGATGAGGATATTGCCAAGGTCGGAGAAGGCCCAGAGATTGCCGAGGTTAAGTCCGGCAATGCTGCAGAGAACACCGAAGCCAAGGGCAAACAGCGAAATGATTCTTACGCCGTTGATAAACTTCTGAGAAGTGCTGATCCTGTTTGCGGCGATCTCGCCGAAGCTGATCATGCCAAGCAGTGTTGTGTAGGCAAAGAGACCGAAGCAAAGTGTGAGGATCAGTGTGACAATACTGTTGAACGCAGTTCCCGGTGTCAGCTGAGCGGTGGAAGCCAGGAACTTGGGCAGACGGTCAAGGGCCATCCATGCCTCTCCGCCTTCTCCCAGCCAAAGGCCCGACATAACGATCACGAAACCGGTCATCGTGCAGATGACGATGGTATCGAGGAAAACGCCCACCGCCTGAATGCAGCCCTGGTCGCAGGGGTGTTTGGCATTGGAGGCTGCAGCCGCCATTGTGATGGTGCCCTGTCCGGCCTCGTTGGACATCAGGCCGCGCTTTACGCCCTGAGCCAGCACAGTACCGAATGCGCCGCCGAAAATTGCATCGGGAGTAAATGCTCCGCTGAAAACTTCACTGAAGAAGAAAGGAATGCTCTTAAAGTTGATGGCAATAAGAGTGATGACGGTGCCGCAGTATATAACCGCCATAACAGGAACCATCTTATCGGTGAGCTTTGTGACCTTCTTTATGCCGCCGAAGGCGATAAAAGCCGTTGCCGCAAGCAAAACAGCAGCAATAACATAGTAAAATGCCGATGTTGTTGCGATCTCATGTCCAATGACGATCTCGGCTACCTGACCGATGGAATCGACCGCATTGAAGCCCTGCGCAGGCAGGCAGCAGAGGGCATAGAGAATGAAAAGCACCGAAAGGGCGGCGCCTGCGACCTGCTTATCTCCCAACAGCCTCTTGCCGTAATAAGGGAGGCCGCCTACCAGCTCGTCGTCCTTCTTTTCTTTGAATATCTGTGCCAGAACACTCTCGGCATAGGCCGTAGCCATTCCAAAGAATGCACTGATCCACATCCAGAAAAGAGCACCCGGGCCACCCGCAGCTATCGCACCGGTTACACCGAGGATGTTGCCCGGACCGACTCGCATTGCCGACGAAAGGCAGAATGCCGCAAAGGGCGAAATGCCGTCGGTGCTGGAGCGATTTTCCAACATTGCTCTTATTGCAGTTTTGAAATGTGTGACCTGGATAAATCCGAACCTGAAGGTGAAGAAAATACCCGTACCTACCAGCAGAATGATAGCAAGGGAGAAATTGCCCAGAATGGGAATATTTGCATACCATGCAAAGTTTGTGGGAAAATCCCAAAGAAAATCGGATACCGGTGTGATAAATGAAAAAACACCGTTTACCGCTTCAAATACAGCTTCCATGAAGCCCCTCCTTGATGTCTGTATAGCTTATTGATATCTGATATAGAGTATATATGGAATCATTTTTATTTGACATGGCCATTCATGCTTGAAATATTGCAAAAAGTGCTGTATTATCACATGTGAGGTGAATATATGGACATTAATGCTGTAAAAAAAGGCTTCCTCCACGAGGATTTCAGAATATTCCATCTTAACGACAGCCGCGCCCAGCGTGTTGAATACCATTATCACGAGTTTGATAAGCTTGTCCTGCTGCTTTCGGGCAGTGTCACTTATTTTATAGAGGGCGAACCAAATGTAATGAAATCGGGCGACCTGCTTTTTGTGCCTCATGGCTGCATTCACAAGCCTGTTATCGGTTCAAGTGAGAACTACGAACGATATGTCATCTGGGTCATGCCTGAGTTTCTTGAGAAGCACAGCCACAGCGGCAGTTCGCTGGCCTTTTCCATTTCAGAAGCGCAGCGCCTGAACAACTATCTCATACCTCTCGATCCGCAGACAAGGCTCGACCTTATGCGCCAGCTGGCCCGCATCCAGGAAGCCTCGATATCCGATCGATACGGCGCCGACCTTATAACCGAAAACCTTTTCTCTATTTTCATGCTCACGCTGGCTCAGATCTCTATGAACAGCCGCCGCGATGCACCTATAGTCAGGCCCGAAGGCAAGATCCTCGATATTATGAAGTTCATCGACCGTAATCTCGACGGTGACCTTTCGGTAGAACGTATCTCTGCCGAGTTCTATATAAGCCGATATCATCTCATGCGTAAGTTCAAGACACAAAGCGGCTATACCCTTCACCAATACATCACTCGCCGCCGTATCCTCAGTGCGGCCGAGCTCATAGGCTCCGGCCTTCCCGCTGCCAAGGCTGCGCTCAAATGCGGATATGACGATTACTCGGCTTTTCTCAGGGCCTTCAAATCGGTGCTGGGCGTATCACCCCGCAGCTTCACTTCCCTTTCGGCTAAAAAAGATATATTTGATGAATAGACAGCACAAAGCGGCATAGGTTTCTCCTATGCCGCTTATTTTTTCAAAGCAGTTACTGTTTCTTGGCGTCAAGCTTTTCAAATACAAGCTTATAGCCGTCGCTGCCAAACTGAAGCGACCTGTTGACACGAGAAATGGTAGCTGTAGAGGCCCCTGTCTTCTCGGCGATCGAGGTATAGGTCATGCCTTCTCTCAGCATATTGGCTACGTCGAATCTCTGGGCGATGGACTTAAGCTCGCTGACTGTGCAGATATCCTCGAAGAAACGATATGCCTCTTCAACATTCTCGAGGGAAAGAACAGCTTCCATCAGCTGATCTACTTCTGCGCTTTGTAATTTACTGGTATACATGATGCACCTGCTTTCAATATATTGCCGTATTAGCTGTCTATAGCATAACACATGATTTGGTAAAAAGAAACAAAGTTTTTATGAATTATAATATTTTTGTCATTTTATCTCTTTTTTCGAAAGTTTTTTATGCACTTTCACTAAATAAAATGTCACAGTTGTGCTGAATAAATATCATAAACAGCTTTTTCCCCGACTATTCTCCCCTTTAAACATGCTTAAAATTATTTTTCAAAAAAAGAAAAAAATGCTTGCATTTCAGAATATGCTGTGGTATTATATACAAGCCGACCGGGTGTAGCGCAGTTTGGTAGCGCGCTTGAATGGGGTTCAAGAGGCCGCAGGTTCGACTCCTGTCACTCGGACCAATAAAAACCGTATCCTTTGGGATACGGTTTTTTTGTTTTATATTCCCGTCGAACCTGCGGCCTCTTCTAAACTGGAGCTTTCATCATCGACTCAATATTTGTTCTGACATCTTCTTTATAATCTTTCAACTTCTCCAACCATTTCTTGAGATGGTGGATATCTCCTTTATGATCTTCTGGTAAATTTGCAATTCTATATTTTACATTTGCAATCTGCTTTTCCTTTACTGAATAGTTTTCAGGTATAAAGGCTAAAGAATTACCCATCGCACCAAAAGATGAAACTTTGTCTATATAGAAATAAAAAAGATTTTTGCAAATGTAAGCATTCTGCTCTACATATTTTTCTTTTAATTTTTTCATATCATTCAGTTGATCTGTAGATCTAACATATGTTATAAACTCAGCATTTGCAAACTTATCTCTCATTTCCAATAATGATAATGGATAACCATTTTCATCTATGAATAGTCCGTCTGTAGTAGGATCAAGCATAATCCATTTTTCCAATTTCCTATCATAAACTTCAGTAACCACATGATTATCAAAATCATACGGCGAGTATGGCATGATATAGACCCTTCTCGCATAGATCCCCAGCGCCAGACAGCATTCTTCCAGTATCTTGGATTTATTAAGGCAGTTGATCCCATTTTCGGGATCATTCAGACTGTATTCCAACAGATCCAGCGCGTTGCAGGGAATATGATTATCGTACCAGGAGGAATGTGTTAATCTTTGCGAAAAATAATGCAAAAGACGTTTAGCTTTTTGGAAATCGGAACCCCTGCCCGCGATTGTTTCAAGGCCATATTTTTCTCTTAACACCGCAAGTTCGGGACAGTTAAAGTTATACTCAATTTCCTCACTTCTGCCCTTTTCAAATACCTGATTGTTAAACAGGATCCCGGAATAGATATCTGTTTTCTCCTGTGCCATTTTTCTCTGCATTTGCAGCAATTCTTTTTTCGTCATCCCGACACTTCCTTATCATTATTATCTAAGATAAGTATAGGCCGCTGCAACGCGAAAAAACAATGACCTATTGGTTGAACACATTCCAACTCCGTGTTGAACAAATATTATAACAGGCACAGCATATAAAACTGCTGTGCCTGCTGTTTTCTGTTATCTGTTGCCTTTTTTAGGAACTCCGGTCCTTCCGGTGGAAGGCTTATTGGACCTTCCCTGACCGTGACCCTGCGTGCGGCTGTCGGGGCGTCCGCCCTTGCTGTCACGTCCCTGACCGCGGCGGTCATCCCTGCCGCCATTGCGCTTATCTCCGCGCTTGTCACCACGGCGGGCATCATTCTTGCCCTTGCCCTTATTGCCGTCATCATCCTTCTTGGTATGATAATTGTTATACCCAGGATTGGGACGGATGAGGCAATGCTTGCCGAAACCGATAAGGTCTTCTCTGCCTGTCAGGCGAAGAGCCTCCATGACAAGAGCCCTGTTCTGCGGCTTGCGCCACTGCATAAGAGCGCGCTGCATGGCCTTGTCGTGAGGTGTTTTGGGAACAAACACCGGCTTCATGGTGCGGGGATCGATCTCGGTGTACCACATACATGTGGCCAGAGTGCCGGGTGTGGGATAGAAATCCTGCACCTGCTCGGGCATGTGTCCGTCCTTATTGAGCCACTCGGCCAGCTGAACGGCGTCCTCCAGCGTGCATCCGGGATGAGACGAGATCAGATAAGGAACAAGATACTGCTCCTTGCCGTAGCGCTGATTAAGGCGGTAATACTTCTCGCGGAACTTCTCATATACCTCGATATGAGGCTTGCCCATATAATCGAGGGTGTGATTTACACAGTGCTCGGGTGCTACCTTGAGCTGGCCCGAAATATGATGCTGAACAAGGTCGGTGAAGAACTCGCCGCTGGGGTCCTTGAGCAGAAAGTCGAACCTGATGCCCGAGCGAATGAATATCTTCTTTATGCCGGGGATCTGACGCAGCTTGCGCAGCATCAGCATATAATCGGTGTGGTCGGCATCAAGGTTGGGGCAGGCGCCGGGTGAAAGGCAGGCGCGGTTGCGGCAGAAGCCACTCTTAAGCTGCTTCTGGCAGGAAGGCCTGCGGTAGGTGGCGGCAGGGCCGCCTACGTCGTGGATATAACCCTTGAAGCCGGGATGCTTTGTGAGGGCGGTTACCTCGCGGATGACCGACTCGTGGCTGCGGGATGTGACCGTTCTGCCCTGATGGAAGGCCAGCGAGCAGAAGGTGCAGGCGCCGAAGCAGCCGCGGTTATGGGTGACCGAGAACCTTACCTCCTCGATGGAGGGAACACCGCCCATCTCGTCATACATAGGATGGGGCTCGCGGACATAGGGCAGCTCGGCCACTCTGTCCAGCTCTTCACGGGGCAGAGGGATGGCAGGCGGATTTACGATGAGATATCGGTTGCCATGCTGCTGAACAACAGCCTTGCCGATGACGGCATCATGCTCTTCATACTCCACCATGTTGGCCCGTGCATAGGC
>JAFQVZ010000107.1 GCA_017407765.1 Clostridia bacterium
GACGTTATGGAGCGAGTACGTGCCTTTGCCGATGAGGTCGAGGCCGAAAACGAGAACAAAACGGTAGTTGTGGTTTCACACGGCGGTGCTATCAGGGCGCTGCTTTCTTCGTGGCTGGGCTATCCTCCCGAAGAGTTTGGCAGGGTCCCCATCGTTCCCAACGCATCGGTAACAGTCGCCTGCGTTGAAAAGGGAAAGCCTGAGTTCGAGCTGATGTATTATACCGACCACCTCGAGCATGTCACGGTGACAAATATAGAATAAGCTTAATGGCCATATCTTAAAGATAGATCTTTAAGATATGGTTATTTTTTTATGCCTCGGCTTGCGTAGTGATGGGATATGGGCTAAAATATTTTTGAGATTAGTTTATATATAAAGGAACGATATACATGTCTCAGCTTGGTTCGGGCATAAGGACAAGAAATTATGGAATAGACCTGCTTAAGATGCTTTCCATGCAGATGATCGTGGTGCTTCACGTTCTGGGTGTCGGAGGTATTCTTGGCAGGCTTGAAGTGCTGTCGCCTCAGTATAAAGCCATGTGGCTGCTGGAGGTGGCCTGCTTCTGCGGCGTCAACTGCTTTGCCATCGCCAGCGGATATCTTATGATAGATTCGCGCTTCCGCTACAGCAGGCTTATGTCCATCTGGCTTCAGGTGGTTTATTATATGGCAGGCATCACGCTGGCATTTGCCATCTTTTTTCCCGATACTGTTGGGTTTGACCAGTGGCGATGGGCCTTTATGCCGGTGACCACTGTGAGATACTGGTATTTTACAGCCTATTTTGCCATGTATTTCTTCATACCATTCTTTAACCGGCTCATTGATGTCGGCGACAAAAAGATGCTTCAGAAGCTGATTCTTTCGGGAGTCGTCATATTTATTGGCCTGACCTATATCGCAAGGGATGATATTTTCAGGCTTCACGGAGGCTATTCCTTCGTATGGCTCAGCCTTCTGTATTTTATAGGCGCCTATTTTAAGCGCTGGCCCGTAAAGGTTAAGATAAAGCCTCAGATATATTTCCTGGGTTATGCTGTCTGCGTAATAATAACATGGCTCAGCAAGCTTGTGCTTCAGCTCAGGAACCCTGCGTCGGACGGAGGGACCCTGGTCAGTTATATCTCGCCAACAATGCTGATGGCGGCAATATGCCTCTTTCTCGGCTTTATCTCGATGGATATAAGAAGTAATGGAGCGATAAGGATAATTTCTTTCCTTTCGCCGGCATCCTTCAGTGTTTATCTGATCCATTGTCAGCCACTTATATGGCATTATATCCTGCCCGACCGATTTGCCTTTGCGGCGTCGCTTCCTCTTCCTGTCATGGCGGCCGCTGTATTTGCCATAGCATCAGGCATCTATCTGTCCTGCTCGGTGTTCGACAGGCTCAGAATATGGATATTTAAGGCGGCGAGGGTGGATGACGGCTGCCGCAGGCTCGAAGCGGCCCTGGGCAGAGCAGGGCAGAAGATTTCGCACATGATCGACCGTGTATTATAAGTTTTGGAGGTAAAATAAATGAAGACCACAGTGTATCTCGTAAGACATGCCCAGTCTGATAATTCAGTCAAGGACGAAATGACAAGGCCCCTGACACCTGCGGGCCTTGAAGGCCGATTCAAGGCGGTTGATTTTCTGAGCGATAAGGGTGTTACCGATGTTTATGCAAGCCCTTACCTCAGGGCGGTCACAACAGTCAAGCCGCTGGCCGATAAGCTGGGACTTGAGGTGATGACCGAGGCCGGATTCCGCGAAAGAGCATCGGGCAACACGGCCGGCATTGCAGACTTTGCCTATAAGCAGTGGCACGACAGAGATCTTGCTGCCGAAGGCGGCGAGAGCCTCAATATGGTCAGGGCCCGTTTTACTCAGGCCCTTGAAAAGCTTGCCCAAGAGCTCCCGGGCCATACTATTGCCATCGGCACCCATGGAATGGCTCTCAGCACGGTATATAACCACTATGACGAGAGCTTCGATTATGAAGCTTTTCTTAAGGTCAAGGATGTAATGCCCCGCGTTGTACGCCTTGATTTTGAAGAGGGAAAGTTTGCCGGAGCTTGTGAGTTCCAGCTTTGATAAATGCAGAAAGGGCTTCCTTTGGGAGGCTCTTTTTATCGGGATAACGCTTTAGTATAATGCTATGGAGAATTAAAGTATTTTTCGTAAGGTGATTGACGAAAAATGAGCGGGGATATATAATAGAACCATAAATAAATTGGCCCGAGGGTCAATAAAAGGAGTGTTTTTAATAATGATCATGATCAATGGCAGAGACCTGACACTCGAGCAGGTCATTGCTGTAGCAAGAGGCGGAGAGCAGGTCGCCATGACCGAAGAGTCCAAGGCGCTGGTCGACAAGGCGAGAGCTTATGTTGAAAAGAAGGTAGCCGATAAGGCTATCGTATACGGCCTTACAACAGGTTTCGGCGAGTTCTCCAAGGTCTTTGTTCCCACTGAGGAAACAGCTGCCCTGCAGAGAAATCTCATCATCAGCCATTCCTGCGGCATGGGCAATCCTCTGCCTACAGAGGTCGTAAGAGCGGCTATGCTGCTCAGATGCAATGCCCTTTCCAGAGGCAACTCGGGCATCAGACTCTCGACCATCGAGACAATGCTCAATATGCTTAACAAAGGCGTACATCCCATCATCCCCGAGAAAGGCTCGCTGGGCGCCAGCGGCGACCTTGCTCCTCTTTCTCACATCGTTCTCGTCATGCTTGGCGAAGGCGAGGCAGAGTATCAGGGCGAGCGCATGACAGGTAAGGCTGCAATGGAGAAGGCCGGCATCCCCACCATCGATCTGGCTGCAAAGGAAGGCCTTGCCCTCATCAACGGCACACAGATCATGACAGCTGTTGCCTGCAATGTCATGTGGGATGCTCTTGACCTGATGAAGACAGCCGACATCGCTGCTGCTATGACAGCCGAGGCTCAGCTGGGCATCAAGAAGGCATTCGACCACAAGCTCCACGATGTTCGCGGACATAAGGGCCAGAAGGACACAGCTCACAACCTGCTGCAGATCCTCGAGGGCTCCAACCTCGCATTCGACCTCAACCCCGATAAGGTCCAGGATGCTTATGCCATCCGCTGCACACCTCAGATCCACGGCGCAAGCCGCGACGCTATCGAGTATGTTTACGGCGTTATTTCCCGCGAGATCAATGCTGTAACCGACAACCCCATCATCTTCCCCGATGACGACGAGGCTATTTCCGGCGGCAACTTCCACGGCCAGCCTGTAGCTCTGGCTATGGACTTCCTCGGAATCGCTCTTTCCGAGTATGCCAACGTTTCCGAGCGCCGCATCGAGCGTATGGTCAACCCCGCGCTCTCCAACGGTCTGCCCGCATTCCTCACAAAGCACGGCGGCGTACACTCCGGCTTTATGATCGCTCAGTATTCGGCAGCTTCGATGGTTTCCGAGAACAAGGTCTATGCACATCCCGCATCGGTCGACTCGATCCCCTCGTCGGCTAACCAGGAAGACCATGTTTCCATGGGCACAACAGCTGCACGCAAGGCAGCCATGATCCTCGACAACAGCCGCAAGGTCCTCGGTATCGAGCTCTTCGCAGCTGCTCAGGCTCTGTGGCTGAGAGGCGAGGACAAGCTGTCGCCCGCAACAAAGGCTGTTTACGATCATATCCGCGAGACAGTTGCTCCCATCGATGAGGACGTTGTAATGTATCCTCTGATGGCTGCCTGCGAGCAGATGATCAAGAAACACGAGATCACAAAGGCTGCCGAGGCTGTTTGCGGCGAGCTTAGATAAGAAATAAAAATCACCCAAAAATAAATTAGGAGATGAAGCAAATGCTGTCCAACAACGAGATCAACAAGGCAATGACCATCAAGCTGGATGCCGAGCTGCCTGAGTATCCCGCCTTTGTCGAAGGCATCAGAAGAGCACCCGACAGAGGTTTCAGACTGACACCCGAGCAGACAAAGGTAGCGCTTAAGAATGCTCTGCGTTATGTTCCCGAAGAGCTTCATGAAACACTGGCTCCCGAGTTCCTCGAAGAGCTCAAGACAAGAGGCCGTGTTTATGCATACCGTTTCCGTCCCGAAGGCCGCATTCATGGCAAGCCCATCGACGAGTATAAGGGCAAGTGCGTTGAAGGCAAGGCTATTCAGGTCATGATCGACAATAACCTCGACTTTGATGTAGCTCTCTATCCCTACGAGCTGACAACATACGGCGAGACAGGCCAGGTCTGCCAGAACTGGCTGCAGTACCGCCTCATCAAGAAGTATCTCGAAGAGCTGACAAGCGACCAGACACTGGTCGTCGAGTCGGGCCATCCCGTAGGCCTGTTCCCCTCGAGACCCGAGGCACCCAGAGTCATCATCACAAATGCTCTGATGGTCGGTATGTTTGACAACCTCGAAGACTGGGAGATCGCCGAAGAGATGGGCGTTGCCAACTATGGTCAGATGACAGCCGGCGGCTGGATGTATATCGGACCTCAGGGCATCGTTCACGGCACATTCAACACCATCCTCAACGCAGGCCGTAAGTATCTGGGCGTAGATCCCATGAGCGACCTGAGAGGCCATACATTCGTTTCCTCCGGTCTGGGCGGCATGTCCGGCGCTCAGCCCAAGGCAGCAAATATTGCAAACGCAGTCGGTATCTTTGCCGAAGTCGATATGTCCCGTATCGAGACACGTCACAGCCAGGGCTGGGTAGATGTAGTCAAGACCGACCTTGCCGATGTATTTGCAACAGCACAGGAATACCTTGACAAGAAGGAATCCATCACGATCGCATACCACGGCAATATCGTTGACCTGCTGGAGTATGCCGATACACATAACTTCCACATCGACCTGCTGTCTGACCAGACATCCTGCCACAAC
>JAFQVZ010000108.1 GCA_017407765.1 Clostridia bacterium
CGCACTCGATGCATTTGCTCTTGTCGATATGAGCCTTCTGATTATCGTCAAAATAAATGGCTCCGCGGGGACAGGCCTCCTCACAGCGGTGGGCAATACAGCCTCGGCAGTCGACCGAAACTTCGTATCCGCCTACAGGACACTCGTCGCAGGCGATATCAATTACCTTGATGACGCTGGATTCATCGTCCTTGATGCCGTCTATGGCTATCTGAATACGTTCAGCAAGGATGGCACGCTCTTTATATACACAGCAGCGCATGGTGGGCTTAGGGCCGGGAGCAATAAGCCTTAGGATGCTTGAAAAGCTCTGAAGCAGGTTGTCTTCAAAGGCATGACGCGCGACCTCTCGCAGAACGCGGTATCTGAGATACTGAACTTTTGTATCAAATCTTTGCATGGGTATTTCCCCTTTTCAATTCTTTACTATATCATATCATTGATTTTCGTTGTTTTCAACTGCCATAAAAACATCTGATAGTATCTTAATACTGCATCGAAAAGAAAAATAACAACGACGGACAGGCCTCTAATAAATGACCTGTCCGCCGCTGCTAGTGAAAGGAGTGGAGGGTGATTTCAGTAACTTTACTGACTCTAATATATCATTCAAATATCCAGGTGTGAAATGTTTAACAAATATCATTATATATTATTTTTGATATGACATTATCATATAAATGAGATTTATTGAAAAAATCTATTCTTTCATAGAAGATCCGATTTTTATTAATTATTCCAATAAAAAGACCTTTCCGAGATCACGGAAAGGTCTTTTCTGTAAATGACTTATTTTATTCTTTTACGATATTATCGCCATTGAGGTCCCAATAGGATTTGCGGAACTCTTCGGCAAAAATCGCATCGGCATCATAGAACTTATGATCGGCATGGTAGATAAGAAGGTCGGTCATCTCTCCCCAACCGTTGTTATAGGGCTTTACAACAAGGCCGTACCTCTCCATTGAGCTCTTTGGCATAGGACGTGAGATCATATATCCGCCGCTTATATCGGCAAGGCTTGCATAACAGGCAACTACCGACTGGTAATAGATCATTCGGCTCACACTTCCAAGCTCACGCTTTTCGCTGGAGGTGACCAGTGTATACGGTTCGAGCATCGCGGGAGTGATCTCGCTTTCTGCCGCCAGAGGATGATCTTTTGGCAGGATGACTACATATCTGAAGCTGCCCACCGGACGGCATCTTACGTTTTTTTCCCACAGAGCCGACTGCAGTGTTTCGATATCAGCGCTGCCGGCACGCATTACACCGATGGTGCATTCGCCTCTCGCTACAAGCTCGAGAGCTTCGCTGGACTGGCATTCTACCAGGTGACAGTCGTAATTGCTCTCTTCCGCGAGGATAGACACCGTGCGGTTATAGGCGTTAAGAAGGCTGCTGGAGCTCTGACCTGCCGCACGGAAGGTCTGGCGGCCGCCCGATTCACTTTTGAAAAGATGTTCCAGCTCCTGAGTCTGCCTTACTATCTCGGCTGCCCTGTCAAGAAAGATCCTGCCGTTTTCTGTGGGTATGATACCCTTGGATGTTCGGCTGAATATCTTTATGCCTGTGGCATCCTCCAGTTCCTTTATGACACGGCTTAGATTTGGCTGACCCATGAACAGATTCTCGGCAGCCTTGGTGATGGAGCCGGTCTTTTCTACCTCAAGGGCATATTTAAGATGGGTTATGTTCACTACAATTCGTCCTTTCATAAGACCCAATACAGCCCCCTGTCTGTTTTGGCAGACCGGGGGCCGAATCAGTGCAAGGGTCTATCAGGGATTATTAAAGTCGGCGTCAGGGTCATGATCGCCTTCATTTTCATTGGGGAACAGGCTGTTCCACCATTCCTCAAAGGTCTGCCCGTCATCTTCGGGTCGGTTCTCCCACCATTCCTCGATGCTGCCGGGGAAATCGCCCTCACCGGGCCAGAAGTCAGGAATAACGGCATTACCATCATTCTCAGCATTGTGAACCTCGCAGACATCCCCCGGATAGAGACAATATGCGCGGTCGCCCACCGCTACTTCAACGGGGAAGACACGGTCGCTGACCTGAACTCTTACAACTTCCTTGATCTCGCTTGTGGTGCAGAACTCGTTGGCGGGCAAGCCTGTCTCGCCGCAGACCTCTACCTTGATATGGCAATCGCAGACCTCGGTGGGAATATCCTCTCTTGCAACCTTTGCCGAGGCAACACGGCTGCCGCGCTCGTCCTGACTGCAGTATTCATTGGGGATAAGGCCGCTGTCGAGGCAATAGTTTACATTTACCAGCTCGGTGGTCTGATTGAAAGATCGGGCATCCAGGCCCTCATGGACCTTTGCCATAACTTCCTTCCACAGATAGAGAGCAGGGTTGGTGGAAACACCTGTGACCTCCTGCTGCCTGTCATATCCGAACCATACAACACCTGTATAGTAGGGAGTTACGCCGGCAAACCAGCGGTCGTAGTTACTGGTTGTGGTACCTGTCTTGCCGCCTACTTCGATTCCGTTTCCAAGCGCCGCTCTCGAGCCGGTGCCGTTGGATACGGCATACTTAAGGAGCTCGAGCATATATGTTGCAGTCTTGGAGCTCATAGCCTCGGTCTTGGTAGGTGTATTGTCCAGCAGAAGTGCTCCGTTGGAGTCGTAGATCTTGGTATAAAGAACAGGCTCGATATAATAGCCGTCGTTTGTGAAGGCCGAATATGCCGCAGTCATATCCAGAACGGTTACACCGTCGGTCAGGCCGCCGAGGGCCAGAGCACCGAGAGCCTTGTCGGTCTGGATCTGGGTGGTGCCATCCTTCTTCTCCACCGCTCTGGAGTCGACCAGTGTGGAGAGATTAAGGCGGTTATAGGCAAAATCAAACGCCTGATCAATGCCTGTGGCATCCATTACCTGAACGGCAATGGTGTTGAGCGACTTGGCAATACCTGTCCTGATGGTGGTCTTGCCGCTGTAGCTGTTGCTCTCGTTCTTGGGCCAGCCGCTTGCACGCAGAGTGAAGTCGGTGGGAACGTCGTCAAATACTGTAATGGGAGTGATGACTCCGTTCTCGATAGCGGGAGCATATACCGTAAGGGGCTTGATGGACGAACCGGGCGAACGCTTGGTCTGTGTTGCACGGTTGAGCACTCGGTCGCCCTCCTTCTCGCCGCGGCCGCCGTAAAGAGCCTTTACCTCGCCTGTATAGGGATCCATGATGACCATGGAGGCCTGAGGCATGGTGCCGTCGGAGCCCAACTTGCCGGGGAAATTATCGAGATCCTGGAATACCGAATCCATCTTGGCCTGCATATCGGGGTCAATAGTGGAAACGATCTTGAGACCGCCTGTGTAAAGCAGCAGCTTGGCCGTTTCTTCGCTGTATCCCTTCTGCTCCTGCAGATCGTCGATCACAGCATCGATGATGGCATCGACAAAATAGGACTGATACTGCTCGTCGTCGTGCTCGCCGCCGTCCTTAACGGCCTGAACATCCTCATTGATGGCCTGATTATATTCAGCCTCGGTGATCTTGCC
This sequence comes from Clostridia bacterium, assembly GCA_017407765.1. GTDB lineage: Bacteria > Bacillota > Clostridia > Oscillospirales > Butyricicoccaceae > RGIG1902. The sequence goes on from JAFQVZ010000108.1 coordinate 3,516, forward strand.
GTATTTCTTCATTTCTTCCAGCACGATCATGCGCCTTTCGGCGTTATACTGGGGGAAACGAATAAGATCGTACTTATAGGGGTTCTTGGTTATTCCGGCAATGGCCGCGCATTCGGCAATAGAAAGCTCGTCCAGCTCCTTGTCGAAATAGGTGTAGGCCGCCTGACGCACGCCGTAGGCCGACTGGCCGAAATAAATCGTGTTGAGATAGAGCTCGAGAATATCGTCCTTCTCATAGTTCTTCTCGACCTCAAGGGCACGCATGACCTCCTGTATCTTACGTTTTACCGAGGTCTCGTCATCGCCGGTAAGGTTTTTGATAAGCTGCTGTGTGATGGTAGAGCCGCCGCCGAAGTTATCGCGGAACTTTACGACATAGTTGACCGCCGCGCCGATCGTACGCCTCCAGTTGACACCGTTATGCTCTTCGAAGGTGTTGTCTTCAACGGCAATAAAGGCATTCTGAAGGTTCACCGGGATCTCTTCCAGGTCGGCCCATATTCTGGCCTCGGTGCCATGGAGCTGCTCGAGCTCCACCTCCTGACCGGTCTCTTCATCGATATAATAGATGAAGCTTGTAAAGTTGAGCCTGAAGCTGTCGAGGTCAACATCGATATCCTTGCTTACATATTCGCTGATATAGTATGCAAATGCCGCGCCACAGATGGCAACACAGCAGATACCTACCAGCACGAGGGTCATCAGCGTAAAGCCGGTGTACCTCAAAAACTTTCTTTTCTTTTTCTTAGCCACTTTAAGTTCTCCTTTAGAGACAGAACATCACGACCGATGTCCATGCCCAAATAAAACTTCTGCACAGGCCTCCACAACCCAATTAAATTGAGGCACAGATGCACATGATAAAAAATAGTACATGATATTATACCATGTATGGACACAAATTGCAAAATCTATTTATTTTTTAACTTTTAATGAACTTTAAACGCATAAAAACAGCTGTTTCAAGGAATAATGTTCCCATATTTCAGGTAATTCACAGAATACTTTCCGCGAAAGAGGTGTTTTCAATGATAAAACGAGGCAGAGCAATTTCTCTGTTCACAGCGGCTTCGGCCGCCCTTATTATGACGGTGTCGGCCGCTCTTTCACTCAGCAATACCGACACAGCTCCTCCCGCTCCCCTGCCCGCAAGCGCCGGTGCCCCGGCGGAATGCAGCCTCTATACCGTAGGCGAAGAAAACGGAATGGTGGCCGTTTTTTCGGGCAGCGACGGAAGCCTGATAGAGCTTACCGATTATCCCGTTGCCGCCCTTCCCATCGCCGACCGCGAGGCTCTGAGCATAGGGATCCCCATAGATTCCGACGAAGAGCTGGCCATGCTGATGGAGGACTATCAGTAACAATCATCTCAAAGCAAAAGGCGCCCTGGGGCGCCTTTTATCTTTTATGTGAACTGCTCTTTATTCTTCATCAAGACAGACGATCAAAAGGCCCTCTTCAGCCTCCGGTTTGCAGGTGAAATATCCGTCCTCTGTGACTTCATATACCTCAAAACCATTCTCTGACATACTGCGGCTGATATCTTCGCGGACTTTATCGTCGGATTTAACACTGATGAGAAGTGTGTAGCCGGCCCCGGCGCCTTCAGCCTGGTCGGCAAACACTGCAGGCAGCGAATCTATGCTGCCCATGGCCAGCAGATAATAGCCATATCCGTCACCCTCGCTGCCAAGATCCTGCGCAATGCCCGTCATCAGGTCGTCAACCTGTGACCCGGCTGTTACTTCTTCGCTGTCAGCTGCTGCCGATGCATCATCTATAACGGTGACATGATCTTCGCCGTTTTCGCTGAACCATCTGAGGGTCGTGCTCATTATCGTCCTGGGAGTTTCGGGTGCCTCCATCATATTCATGCTCTTGCTGTCGTAAGCGGTTTCGGGAAGAGCCTCGTTATAGGCCTCGACCGAATCCTGCATCATACAGTCGGCCTCCTCAGCCCTGCCGATCGCCCCGAAACCCGGAACAATTCCGGCCTCGGCACCAACGAACACCGCAAGTGCGACCGCTGCCGCAGCAGCTGCCACCTTTGCAAAAGGACGGAAGGATATAACTTTTTTCTTTTGCTGAGCCCTGCGCTCCGACTCGACGGCAGCCATCACAGAATCATGAAGGTCTGCGGGATACTCTATATCCTTCACAGCCTCTGAAATTATTCTGAGCTCTTCACAATACTGCCTGCAGGCCGGACATTCCGCCATGTGAGCCTCAAGGGCATCTATCTCATCTGCCGACAACTCGCCGTCGATATACATGTTTATCAACAGTTCATTTTGACTACATATTTTCATTAGCAGATCTTCCTTTCAACTCTTAGACCGCGAAATCGGGAGTTTGTTCCCATTTTGTAATAATTTTTTTCGCAGTTTTTCCCTGGCACGTGCCAGCCTGGATTTTACCGTGCCGATCTCGATCGACAGAGCATCGGCGATCTCTTCATAGCTGAGGTCGGACAGGTCGCGCATGATGATTATTTCGCGATAATTGTCAGGCAGCTCTTCGATGCCCTTTCTTATCTCGCGGCTGAGCTCTGCGCGCTCGAACACCTCGGCAGGATCATAGGTGGAATCGGATATCTCGTTGACGAATATATCATCCTCATCCTCGCCCATGACCACCTCAAGGGGCAGCTCGGAACGCTGCTGCCTCTTTTTTATATAGTCCTTGCACACGTTGACCGTGATACGGTAGATCCATGTGGAAAACGAGCTTTCTTCATTAAAACTTTTGATGAAACGGAAGACCCTTATAAAAACGTCCTGCGACACATCGAGAGCATCCTGTTCGCTGCCCATATAGCGATATGCCGTGGCGTAAACCTTTTTTTCATACGATCTGACAAGCTGCTCGAAGGCGGTGTCATCACCGTCTTTGGCCTTCGTGATCAGCTCTCTTTCATTCATCGGTCTCAGACCTCCTTTACGACCGGGGCCGCCGCG
>JAFQVZ010000109.1 GCA_017407765.1 Clostridia bacterium
ATAAGCCGTGCCAAACACCCGTCAGGCTCCGCCTGCCACCCTCTTTCCCAAAGAGGGCTAAGAGAACAGCACCCCGCATCCAAGGCTCCTTTGGGAAAGGAGCTGGCACCCGAAGGGTGACTGAGGTTTGGCAACACCGTTCTGACGGATACTTTTGTGCTGCCGTAAGACTGCAGGCCAAACACCCGTCATGCCTTCGGCATGCCACCCTCTTTCAAAAGAGGGCTTAGAAACGGCTCCCCGCACCCAAGGCTTCCCCCTACGTGGGGAAGCTGTCAGCGCAGCTGACTGAGAGGGCTGATATGGCTCCCCTGTGCAAGGGGAGCTGTCGTCTTTGACGACTGAGGGGTTGTAACGGAAGGCTCTTGTCAATCCCTCCGGGTTCGCTTTGCTCACCCACCTCCCTTTAGGCAAGGGAGGCATGGGCTGAGAAAATCCCTTTTTAAAATTATGTAAACGGTGTTTTAATGCCTGTTTTTCTGTGGTATACTATAAGGTAACATACTATGCCTTTTGGCAGATATATTGAAATTATTAAACCAGAATATACAAGAAGTGGGGTATTAACAATGCAGAGAGTCGGAATCACCATTGACGGAAAGCAGTATACAATAATTGCCGACGACGAAGAGATCCATGTTCTGCGCAGCGCACAGCTGGTCGACGATTCCTTGCAGGAGATCAAAAAGTCGTCCAGAGGTCTGGCAACGGTAGATGCAGCCATCCTTACGGCCCTCAATATGGCCGATAAGTATCTTAAGGCACAGCAGTCCACCGACAATATGCGCGCTCAGATCAAGAGCTATGCCGAAGAGTGTGCCTCGCTGAGATCGGAAATAATCAAGCTTAAGAAGCATAAAGGGGAATAACATATATGGCACTTGAAGTAATGAGCCCTGCCGGTTCGCTTGAATCGGTAATGGCGGCCGTGCGCGGAGGCGCCGATGCCGTCTATTTCGGTGCGGGCGATTTTAATGCCCGCCGCAATGCCAAGAACCTCACCGACGAGGAGCTGGCCACAGCGATGAAATATTGCCGTCTCCGCGGCGTAAAGACATATATCACCGTAAACACACTGGTCACCGACCGCGAGCTTTTAAAGGCCAAGGCTCTCATCGAGAAGCTGACCGAGATGGGCGCCGATGCCCTCATCGTTCAGGACCTGGGCATGGCAAAGCTTATAAAGGCGGTGTCGCCTCAGATGCCCATCCACGCCTCCACACAGATGACGGTGCACGACCTGCCCGGCGTTATGGCGGCATACGAGATGGGATTTTCGCGCGTTGTTCTCTCGCGCGAGCTGCCCCTGAGCGAGATCGAGTTCATCTGCAAAAACAGCCCCGTCGAGATCGAGATCTTCTGCCACGGCGCCCTTTGCATGTGCTATTCCGGCCAGTGCTATCTGTCGGCGGCAATCGGCGGCCGAAGCGGCAACCGCGGCCTTTGTGCCCAGCCCTGCCGCATGATGTATTCCTATGCCGGCGAGAATCCCACCTATCCCCTCAGCCTCAAGGATCTGAGCGTTGCCAAGTGGCTGCAGGACATCGAAAAGGCAGGAGTTTCCTGCATCAAGATCGAGGGACGCATGAAGAGGCCCGAATACACAGCCCTTGTAACCAAGATCTATAAGGATGCCGTCACCTTCGGCAAGAATCCCTCGAAGGACGATATGCTCAAGCTGGAGATGCTCTTCTCCCGCGACGGTTTTACCGACGGCTATATTGCCGACAATAAGGGCAAGCATATGTTCGGCACACGCAGCGAGAACGACAGCCGCGAGGCCCGCGCCATCTATAAAGAGGCAAGAGAGATCTATGAATCGGAGCCCGAACCTCCCGTAATAGGCGTTTCCTTTGCCTTTAAGGCCGAGAGCGGCGCCCACATGACGCTGACGGCGCGTGACCGCGACGGCAACACCTATTCGGCCGAGGGCCCCGTGCCCGAAAAGGCCATCAACCGCCCCACCTCCCGCGAAGACGTTTCGGCGGCCCTTCACAAGACGGGCGGAACGGTGTTCTATCCCCTCGATGTCGACATCGACCTTGAGGACGGCCTCAGGATCCCTGCCGCCGCACTCAATGCCATGCGCCGCCAGTGCACCGAGGGACTTGCCTCGGGCAGACGTATGCCTCCCAGGCGCGTTATCTCCGATTTCCAGCCCGGTGTCCGCCGCCTCGGCTGGGAGGGTAAGCCGGGATATATCTATTCCTTCCTGCGTATGGAGCAGATCACCCCCGAGATCCTTGATCTGAGGCCCGACTATGTTTATCTGCCGCTGGGCGAGCTCCACAGCCATCTCGAGCTGGTTAAAAAGGTGGCGGCCAAGGGCGTGCGCTTTGCAGCCGTCATGCCCCGCGTCATCTATGGACGCGAGTGGCCCTCGGTGCTCACACGCCTGCGCGACCTGCGCCGCGCCGG
>JAFQVZ010000110.1 GCA_017407765.1 Clostridia bacterium
TACTCATCTCGATAATCACATCCGCCCTGCGTGATGCAGGATTGCCCGATTTCTGCGTTCAAAACGTGGATGACGTATCAGACGAAACCACAGAAAGATTCATAACTCTCGACAATTACTTTGACCTGCTCCTTCCCGGCGGCGATGCCGCTTTTGCAAGGGATATACAGCGTCGTGCATCTATTGCCATGCTTATCATCGGCGGCGGCAGAAGTCACCTCTATATCGACAGTGCAGCAAAGGAGAAAACAGCGCTGATGTTAGCACGCTCAGGCGCTGATACGCTGCTCGTTCACAGGGACGCTGCTCTTGTGCTCGCCAAAATAAAAAAGCGCCTTGAAGACGAGGGAGTGACCGTTGTTGGATGTGCCAAGGTTTCAAGACTTCTCGGAGTGCCGCAGGCCAAGGAGGATGACTGGCAGGGAGACAATCTGGTTGATACCGTTACGGTAAAAATCGTAGGCAGCATGGAAGAGGCCACAGAGCACATTGCCCGTTATTCGGGCCATACCGCAGACGGGATAGTGACGGACAACGATCATACCGCCGAGGCGTTTTCCAGACAGGTGGATTCTGCGCTGATCTGTGTCAATGCGCCCGTGGCGGCAGATTACATTGGGATCGGCTTCTCTTCGCAGAAGAATACGAGAGGCCCGATAACACTCGAATCACTTACAAATATCAAATATACGGTTACCGGCTGAAACAGGAGGGACCATATACATGAACAAGAAAATTTATGCGGGCAAAAACCGCAGAAAAATAGCATCTAAGCTGGGCCTTATCTGCTATATACTCATGCTGATAGGTCTTATAGCTGTAGTGTACTTTACCGTGAACAGCGTCCGGAAGATGTTTGACAGAGATGATGGGCGAGAACAATACGAGGAATTTATAAGTCCTGTAGTTATGATGGATCCCATTCCCTTTGAGGATGTAAACGAGGCAGATAAGACTTTTGTTTTGGAATCATCGGTCTGGTCGGCTCTTTCCGGCCCAAATAGGGCAAATTACCGATATGATGATATGGGCCTGCTGCTTTTGCCCGCATCCGATGTTGATGTTGCGTCTGTAAGACTTTTTGGCCCCGACGTAGATATCGAGCACGCTTCGTTTGAAGATATGGACGGCACTTATCTCTACGACCCCGAGATAGCGGCTTACCGCATACCCGTGATCTCCAAGCTGGCATATTCTCCGGCTGTAACTGAGATAAATAAGGAAGGAGAGAACCTTCTTCTCACCGTGGGTTATGTAGCTCCCGGCAATATGTGGACCACCGTAGTCCTCGATGAAGAGGGCGATCCCGAGCCCGAAAAATATATGATCTACGAGATGCATAAAAACGGCGAAAACTATTTCATCAAGGCTGTAAGAGACATTGATCCCGATGCTCCGCCCGTATCGTAAAGAAGAATGAAAATTGCCCCTCACCGCAAAAGGTGAGGGGCGATTTTTTGCTCGGTTTAAAGGCCTTTCGCTATCTTTTTGGCAGAGTCGGATGCGGCAATGCCGCCGAGAGCGGTTTCTCTTAGGGTGTGAGGCAGGCTTTTGCCGACGGAGTACATTGATGCGATAACTTCATCTGCACCGATGGGGCACTTCATTCCGGCGAGCGCAAGATCTGCGGAAAGCAGAGCGTTGACCGCCTGCGAGGCGTTTCGCTGAGCGCAGGGGAGCTGGACAAGGCCGGCGACAGGGTCGCAAACCAGACCCATGCAGTTCATAAGGGTGAAGGATGCGGCATCGAGTGCCTGTTCGGGTGTTCCGCCCGAGAGCTCAACGGCTGCGGCTGCGGCCATAGCGGCGGCTGTGCCGCACTCGGCCTGGCAGCCACCCTCGGCACCGGACACGGTGGCATTTCGTGTGACTATCGCACCAATACCCGATGCGGTGAGCATACCCTTGAGGACATCGTCATCGGAGAGGGA
>JAFQVZ010000008.1 GCA_017407765.1 Clostridia bacterium
GGCCTGCGTCAGGGCTGGATCGCCAGCCGGGATCCGGCCTTTATCGAATCCTGCCTGTCCCATCGCGATTACAACCATATCAGCTGCAGTATGTTTGACGAGGCGGTTGCAGCCATCGCCCTGCAGGGCAAAGAAAAGCTGCTGGCCCGCAATGTGGGGATCGTCACCGAGAACCTGGAGATCCTTGCCCAGTGGGTAGAGAGCCAGCCGCATATTTCCTGGGTCAGACCCCAGGCCGGAACGACCGCGCTGCTCTATTATGATTTTGATATCGATTCCTATACCTTCTGCAAGCGGATGTATGACGAAACCGGGGCATTTGTCACACCGGGCGATTGTTTTGAAGAGCCGCATTGCATGCGCATCGGTTATGCCTGTGACAAGCAGGAACTGATCGATGGCCTGGCAGCCATGGGAGATTTTATCAGGAGCCTGGAAGCTTAAAGCGTGAAAAACGCTTGCCTGAACTGAGCACTGGCGAGTACAACTGACCTTTTTGAATACCAATGGGAAACAAAAGGAGCAAGGCGTATTTTAACCTTGCTCCTTTTGGAATGTTATCGGATATTCGGTTTGGAAAAATGCTATTCCGCAACTGCTAAATCTTCTGAGGCAATGCCTGCCGAGCGTTCAATCGCAACAGCACCGCCAATGGTGTCAAGAGCGAATACCTTTGCCAAGTCGGCTTCATTGTCAGTTGTTACGCTGACCCTGATCCTGTTACTAATTTCATCTACAGCAGAAGAGGTTACAAACGGAAGTTCCTTGTTTGTCATAGCAGAACTGATTTTGTTCTGCAATTCAGTTAGGTATTCAAGCGTATATGTGCCTGCTTCAAAAACGGTTGTGCTTTCATTTACACCAAGTTCTTTGCAGATAGCAGTTCGATTTTCTGCTGTGTCAACGGTCAACACAACAATAAACTTGCCATTGGTGTCTGTATAAGAGCCGCCGAAAAATGCGGTTATTTCTTGTTTCAAATCGTCACTACGAATGCTTTCGTTGTAGTCTCTGTCTTTGTCGGCGGGAACATCCTCGACATTCTGAACAGGATTGGCAACCTGATCGCTACCAACCTCTTCCTTATCTGCTTCCAATTTATTCTTGCGGTAATCCTGAACGCCGGCATTAGGCGTATCATTGGGGGCAATTTGAGTACCGTTAAATATCCCTACGCCCAACAAGGCTACCAGGCAGCAGCACACTGCACCGGTTATGCTCTTTTTAATTTTGCTTATCGCCAGTCTTCTTTCAGCATTATACTTATCTCTGCGCTCAAATACGCTTTCAGCCATTTCATTATAATTCTTCATAGCCAAAGCCCTCCTTGTTAAGTTCCGACTTCAACGATTGTTTTGCCTGATAAATCAGATTTTCAATTTGACGCTTGGTTTTCTTCATTACAGTTGCTATCTGCTCATTGGATAGATCTTCAAAATATTTCAGATATAACACTTGGCTATAATCAGCCTTGATTTTCGACAATGCCCTATGAACAATAATCTTTCGTTCCTCTTGCAGATAAGATCTTTCAAGGGAATATTCATCGGCATATATGTGCTCCCAATCTTCGATGGGAATGTCTGAAACTTTATTTGCTTGCTTTACATAGTTGATTGCTATATTTCTTCCGATGGTATATAACCAAGTTTTGAAAGAATGCTTTGCTACAAACCGTGGCTTTCGGGTGACGAGCCGAAAAAAAGTGTCTTCAGCCAATTCTTCTGCAATATGTATGTTGTTGACATATCTGTTCAGGAAGAGAATTAAGCCGTCTTTGTAATCTCTGATTATCTCAACAATTCCGTTGTCATCACCTTTCAGGAAACGGCGGTAGCTACTTGCACCGTTATCCATTAGCTTACTCCTTTCCGAGGTGATTTTAGGTTTCAACCTTTTCACTTGTTAAACAATCCAATGTTATGTTTCTCTTAATGTTTTTCAAAAAATAAGCTTGTTAGAGCGGTATATTTGCCTCCGGGAGAGATTGAAATAAAAGCGCACCTATCGAAAAGTTTGATAGGTGCGTTTTTGCGTATTTGATTTTGGAATGAAGCAGAAGGGCAAATTGACTTTGCAAAATATACATGATAGGGTATCAAATGGAGCGTCTGTCAGATGACAAACCGATAACCCAGGCCGCGTACCGTCTGGATATAACGGGGCTTGGAGGGGTCATCTTCGATCTTCTGGCGCAGGCGGTTGATGTAGACCATGATGGCATTTTCATCGACGATGGCCTCGCCCCAGATCAGATCATAAAGCATATCCTTGGAAAAGATACGGTTGACATTGTCGAGAAACAGTTTCATCATGGCGTTTTCTCGAGAAGACAGCGGGATCTTGCGGTCATTTTTATAAAAGTGCAGCGTGCTGGTATTGTAGGCAAAGGGGCCGGCGGTGATCAGCTGGCTGGATCCGGGCAGATCGTTGCGGCTGCGGCGGATCAGCGCCTTGATTTTAGCACAGAGTGTAATGGGATTGAATGGCTTGGTGATATAGTCATCGGCACCGATGTTGAGACCGTAGAGGGTATCGATATCCTCTTTGCGGCCGCTGATGATCATAATAGGCGTCTGAATTCCCTGTTTGCGGATGATCTCGACAGCCTGAAAGCCATCGATGCCCGGCATGTTGATATCCATCAGGATCAGATCATAGCGCTTGATATTCAGCAGGGTAAGGGCATCCTCGCCGCTGTTGGCCACCTCGGCATGCAGGCCGCTGCTTTCCAGTGCCTTGTGCAGCATTCCCGATATGGACTGGTCGTCATCGACGATCAGAACGATATCTTCCATAAAAAACGCCTCCGTTTCAGCATAAGAGCTTTTATTGGCTTCAAGTATACACACTCCGGCAGGGAAATGCAAGGAGCGATGCAGATGAAGAAAAAGAATCAGAAAAAATACAATACGATCATTATTGTCATTCTGCTGCTGACCCTGCTGGGCATTGGTTTGATCCTTCAGACCTATCAGAACTACCGGGCGGCCTTTATCGAGATCCAGGACGCCAAGCAGCTGCAGCTGGCCAAGGCCATCGACCGGAATATCGGGGCATTGCTGGAGCAATGCGACGACGGCCTGACCTATGTGCTGCACCAAGAAGAGTTTGCGGATGTCGAGCAGCAATGGATCGAATCGGGCGACAGCAGCCGATTACGGGCGCTGTTTGACAAGAGTTATCTGGTGCACAGCGGAACGGCTGCCGATATTCTGGCCATTGAGGGCGACCGGATCCTTTGGAGCCTGCAGGGAAAAAACGACTATCACTTTTTGGGTGATTGGGACGAGCATCATCGGCAGCGCATCTGTGAGGATGACGAAGAGGGCACCTATCTTGCCCTTACGGCATCGGATGCACAGGGAACAGGCTATGCGGCCCTCGTCGATATCGAAAAGTTTTATCGTCTGGCCGGCAGTGCAGAGCTGGCCGAGGCCGATCAGCTGCTGCTGCTCGACCGTACGCACAGCGTTATGCTGCACTATTGCACCCATGAAGAAACGGTCAAGACGACACTGCTGGAGGATTGCCCCAAAAGAGAGGACTTCCGCCTGCTGTTGGAGGCAGACGAGCAGAATGAGCAGGGGTGTTATGCTTTCATCTATCAGACGCAGCGTATGGATGACGGATATAATGCCCATATCGTCACGCTGCCCAGCGGTGAAAACAGCAACCGCAGCTTTGCTGTCGGCCTGATCGGCAACATCGACCAGGCGCTGGCTCCCCTCAGGGAGGCATCGGTGCGGTGGATTCTCGGCGGCATGGTCGTCCTACTGGGGATCAGTCTGATGCTCAGCCTCATGCTGCATTATCGCCGCCGTGATGCCCGGATCGCCCGTGAACTGGAGCTGCTGCGGCAGAAAAACCTCTCGATGGAGGAGCTCAACCGCAAGACAAGGGAAATGGCCCATCAC
>JAFQVZ010000111.1 GCA_017407765.1 Clostridia bacterium
CCGCCGCTGCGTATAATACTTTTTTGCTTTTAAACATTATGTTTCCACCCCGCATATTCTGCATATATCAATATATGCTCTCACACTATGGTCAAATACCGCTTCGGCAACAGGCTCCTTGTTATCCCCATCATAAAGCTTGACAACGGAACAAAAATACGAGCCTTTATCTATCCCCAGATTATCTATGTTAAGCCTTTTGCCTTCGGCTTTGACCGAAATAGCAAAAGACACCCCGCCAACGCTCTCTTCATACTCATCCGGGTCGTGCTTTTGGGTTTCTTCCTCGTTATACTCAAGCGAAGATATATATGCCATGATGGCCTCTATATCTTCACTTTTGCAGTTTTCGGGAGTTATATTTCGCTGTGGTTCCAGAAATTCTTCCAGCGAAACATAAAAATCCTCTGTACCGTCTATGCCTTCAATAAAACTCAGTATCTCTTCTTTATCCTGCTTCAGAGAATCATCGCCGCAGGCGGTAAACATGACCACTGCCAATACGAGGATCCATATTTTCTTCATTACCATATCACTCCCCAAAAATCGCCTCTATGCTCACTCCGTCCAAAACCTTGAAATCTTTATATATGTATCCATGCCTGCCTTCACCCTTGGCGGTATAATAGGCAATAATGGTAATATACTCTTCATTCTTCTCGTCGATATACAGCGAATACCTCGGCACATTGTGAGGGTCATTCGTGTAAAAACGAATACATTTTTCCGAAACAAATATTCCGTATTCTTCTGTGTCGATCTCTTCTACCTCAACTTCCAGAAGTTCAGATGTGATCTTTTCTATAGCATCTGCGTCGGTAAACTCCTTTTCGTCAAAATATATCCTTTTTATGTCTAACGCCAGCAGCGGTGCATATCGCGCTTCATCATCGACGAGCTCTGCAAGTTCTCCGCGCTCAGGGAAATATTTTATTCGGATGCTTTCGCGGTTTTGTACTATCGTAAATCCCATACGGGCGAAAACCACTATTGCGGTAAAAATAACAAAAGCTTTCCTGATGCGTTCCCACTTCATGTAGTTTCCCCCTTTACTTCGCTATCTTTATAATTTAATTATATCATATATTCATGTTCTGCATCAATATATCCGCGCGTGTAATAACAGAAAACCGCCCCGAAGGGCGGTTTTTCTATATTCTATGCTCACGTATCCACATCAGACACTAAAGCATACATCAATCGAGCTGCCTTTTCTTCAGCTGTGGGATATACTTCTTCATCACCAAAAGCCGCCTGAGCACTGTAAACTGCCGATTCCAAAAGACCTATATCTCTCAGACCGGCGCTTCCTCCCGTACGTGATACCATCTTCGCATGCAGTTCGATGATTTCTTCAACTGACAATATGATCATTTTGCAAGCTCCAGAAAGGCTTCCATATTCTCATCAAGAATCTCATCGGCCGCAGCAGCGATCCTCGCTTTGCGCATCTGCATCGCTTCAGCTATCACTTCATATTCCGAAAAATCTACAACTACATATCTGGGCTGATTATTTTTCAGAATAACCACCATCCCATCTTTGTCTACCTTTCGTACAACTTTCGAAAAGTTCTGATTAGCTTCGGTCATAGGAACCAACATATCTGTATTGACCATCATGATTATCACCTCTGACTTTAGTATACCCAAAAGTTAGGATAAAATCAACCTATTCTATACCACTATCGCGTATAACCAGAGCAAAAGCATGTGAAGCGGATAAAACGCATATCCAAATCGGCGATAAAGGCTTCCAAAATTGCCCTTCTCGCCGTTATAAAGCCATATAAAGATCAGCGCCAATACAGCAAAGGCCTGCAGGGGGATAAACACCTCGCTGCCAAACAGCATGACGGGAAAGCCAAGCCCCTTTATCCACACGCAGTGGATAAGCACCATCATCAAAAGCTGCAGCGGCTTTTCAAACCTTCTGCCTCTCAGCACATGGAACATAAAGGTCGTCAGAACGCCGAAAAAGCCATAGTCGGGAAAGGTGATGACCGAAAGCACCGCCAATCCCACAAGCTTCGCTCCGCCCCCGAGCCACTTTTTCTCCATGGCCGCCTTGTCAAAGACGCTCATTGCCATAAGCGCCAGCAGGAATGTGAACATGACATTCTGATGGAAGGGAAACACCGGCGAGCCGGTGGTCATAAGATTAAAGGGGATCTCCGATATCAGCGCCCAGATCAGCATTCGCTTCATGTATGCCTTACGGTCGGACGTATGGGCATATCCCTCGGCTATGCCGAAGGCAAATATGGGAAATGCCAGCCTTCCCAGAGCCGTCATCCACATTCCGCCCGATGACACCGTGGCCCACATATGATCGATAAGCATGAATATCATGGCAAACAGCTTGAGAACATCGCCGCTCAGGCCAAGGCTATTTGTTCTTTTCATTAAGCTCACTCTCCTGTTTCTTCAAAAAGCATTTCAAATCCCTCATTTGCAAGTTCAATGCACATCTCCTGCGGAACAGTAAATGTCGGCATGCCCATATATCCCGGAGATACGATATACTCATCAAAACAGATGACTATTGCTCCATCAGAGGGATAAAAGTTTGCATCTCCCGTCAGGCAGACGTATTCAGGCCAGTAAGCTTTGCTTTCATCCTCCAGCATCTGCTTTTCCATGCTGTCGATAATAAGTTTCTCTATGCCGATAAGCCCTTCTTCATCAAATATGTCTCCCAAAGTGATATATCTGCCGTTTACACGGTCGATATGATAATATTTATCATAAGTGCTTCCGCTGGCCGCAGTCTCGCTGACTCTTATCCTGAGCGTAAACCAGCTGTCATTATTTACGACCGTATCATAATCTATCTTGACCGAACCATATCCGTTCCCGGCACTGATCTCAAGATCGGCAAAAAAGCGGTCAACAACAGTCTCAACAAGCTGGTCAACACTGCTGTTTATGAGCTCGGCAGCTTCCTGATTGCGGCTGTCACTGACACCGGGAACTTCGGCCTCCAGCTCGTGATTCCCGTCGCCGTAAAAATAACGGCGCACGTTGAGCACCTCTACAAGCCGGCCTATGACCGGCAGTTCGGAAGCCGCGGCAGCATAAGCTGTACTGACATTGGGCATGACTGCCAGCAGCATGACCGCAGCGCATGCAGCTGCCGATATCCATGTTCTCAACATCGGGCGGCCTTTTCTGAAAGTTACTCTGTCGGGAAGAGCCTCCAGTGTCTCGATGGTGCGCCGATGCACCCTTTCCGGCACCGTAGGCGCATCCCTAAGGGCGGCCTTTCGTATATCATCGTCAAATCTGTTCATATTTCAAAATCCTTTCTGTCAAGCATAGCTGCCAGCATCTTTCTTGCCCTTGCAAGCTGCTGCCTGACTGCAGCAGCCGTGCTTGCGGTGACCGATGCTATCTCCTTCACAGAGCATCCGTCATAGTAAAACAGAACTACCACCGTTCTATACGGCAGCTCGAGTTTTTCAACAGCCTGCCACAGCGTCATCTTTGAAGCTCTGTCCAGCGGACCTTCTTCGGCCGCAAGATCATAATACTCGTCTATATCGCTCCATTCCCGCCGCTTTCTCAGGGCCTCCACAGCACAATTATGAACTATGGCAAGGATCCACGTATCAAAACTTTTTCTGTCACGCAGGCTTTCAAAGTTTACCCACGCCTTAAGTATGGCATCCTGCATCGCATCGGCTGCATCGGCCTCATTTCTCAGAATACCGAGGGACAGCCTGTATATTTTATTTTCACACTCCTGTATTTTTTGTGTGAAAAAAGCTTTATCTTTTGTCAAACCTCATTTACCTGCTCTCTTTCCGGAAATGTTCGACTCATTATCCATTCACTCCAGCCTATATAATACTGAGCCTTTGGATGGGCATTGTCATAGCTTTTATTTGCATCCAACGCGCCGTTTTCGTCATCAAACAGGTGATTCGGATCTATATAAAAAACCCTTTCTCCATCGGCGATGCCGGAAAGCGCCGAATTGAACCTGTCGATATTGGGGTTGTTTACCACTTTATCCTTATCCGAGCGCTCTTTTGTGACATGCAGGTTGCCCTGCAGCACGATCTGCGCTCCCGGCTGAGCTGCAAGCAGACGCTCGACCAGGCTGCGGTATCGTTCGACTGTCTTCTCAAAGGGATAACCGACCTCGTTGATGCCCATCATTATATACACTTTATCATATTGCCTTGCTTTTAACAATTCCTCAAAACTCACCTGACCGAGTTCTCCCACCGGGACTTTGGCTTTGTCCAGCTGATAGATGCTCAGGCCTACTCCGGCAAAAAACTCTGCCCCATCAAGCTGACCGTAGCTCTTAAGGCCGACTGTTCGCGAATCTCCCACGAACAGGCAGTTTTCCATAGATACTCTGACAGGTGCTTCGGCTGCCGCGGCTTCGGCTTCCTCAGCGCCATGGTCTTCGGCCGCGGGCTCTACGGGCTCTTTTGAGCCTGCTGCAGCAGGCACCTTAGGCAAATACTCCGGCTCTATCACCGCCCTGACTTCAGCTCCCCATTCCTCTGTTCTTATCTCGTCCGCGCTCTTTTCATCAGCCGTCACAGCCGCCATTCTTTTAGCCATGTATTCTGCCTTTATGCGGCTGTATGATGTAACTCCCAGCGCTGCCGCCACCGAAAATGCCGCCACAGCTGCCAGCACCTTAAGGGGATCTATATAAAATCTTCTTTTTCTTTTGCAGTACATAACTCAGCTCTCCTTTTTATGCTTTCATAATATAAGACGAATCGGAGAGCCAAAAAGTGACACACTTTTTTAATTTTTATCTGGATATATAAAAAAACTCGATTCTGAATATACAAACATAGTCAGTCGGGCAGTATAATAAAGCCATAATAATAAGAAAAGGAGCTATTATCATGGCATATCCCAAAGTTCTCACAGTTCAGGATATCTCCTGCGTAGGCCAGTGCTCGCTGACCGTCGCCCTGCCCATCATCTCGGCCTGCGGCATCGAGACCTGCGTCCTCCCCTCTTCCATTCTCTCTACACATACATCCGGCTTTAAAGGTTATACATTCCGCGACCTGACCGACGATATGCCCGCCATCCGCGAGCATTGGATGAAGGAAGGCATCAGCTTTGATGCCATCTACACCGGTTATCTTGGCAGCACCCGCCAGATCGACTATGTTGCCGACCTCTTCGGCAGTGTTGCCGCCGAGGGCTGCATTAAGATCGTCGACCCCGCTATGGCTGACAACGGCGCCCTTTATCCCGGCTTTGACCAGCCTTTTGTCGAGGCTATGAAGGTTCTGTGCGGCAAGGCTGACTATATCCTGCCCAACATCACCGAGGCCTGCTTCCTGACCGGCATGGAATACAAGACCGAGTATGACCGCGCATATATCGACGAGCTGCTTGCAAGGCTGACCGCCCTCGGCTGCCCCAACATTATTTTCACCGGCATCTCCTACGCCCCCGGCAAGACCGGCGTTGTAGTATTCGAGAAGGGTGAATACAGCTATTACGAGCATGAAAAGCTGCCCAACAGCTGCCACGGCACAGGTGATATCTATGCATCGGCCTTTGTAGGCGCGCTGGTTCGCGGGCACAAGGCTTTTGATGCCGCGAAGATCGCGGCTGATTACACCGTTGAGTGTATCAAGGCTACCGCCGAGGAAGAAAATCACTGGTACGGCGCGAAGTTCGAGCCGGTGCTGATGAAGCTTATCCAGGCTCTGTAAAATAAAAGATAAAACTTCAATGCAAAAGCACCCCAATGGGGTGCTTTTCTGTTTCGTTGAAACAATATAACATATATGATATAATAAAACCACAAAGATGTCATAATGATAATGTGTTAAAGGAGGAAATGGTATGAAGAAAAAAATAGTACTTATCGCTTCGGCCGCTTGCTTGATCTATCTGATATCTGTTAATTTTACCCTGCTGTTCCCCCCGACAGGAACAATTGAGAAATTACTTGATAATGAAGAATATTTCGCTTACTTTACAGCCGAAAATATAAAAGAAGTGTTATATCCTGATGGTAAAAGCATTACGGCCAATGAAGAGATAGAGGAAATAATAGGAAAGATTTTAAATA
>JAFQVZ010000112.1 GCA_017407765.1 Clostridia bacterium
CTGCCCTTGTGACCATCGTCTGATAAAGGGATACGAACGGAGTCCACTCGTTGAGGAATGCTGTGGCCTTTTCAAAGGTTTCTGCCCTTTCCCCGTCGTTTATCTGAGTCTTGCCCAGTTCGATCAGCGCATCCAGTTCACTCTCGTTTATCCTGGCCAGGTTAGCTGCGTTGATAGAAGAGGAATGGAACAGGCCGGTGAGATACATGCTCATATTATTCTGGGTATATCCAATGACCGATGCCTCATAGTCGCCACCCATAATGGCTGTCAGCTGTGTGGCATAGTCCATGCTTTCGATCTCCATCGTGATGCCTATTTCTTTAAGATAAGCCTGAATGACCTCGGCTGTTCGCCTTGCGGTGTCGTCGGAAACTATACAGGAGAAGCTGACCGCCGACGCATCCACGCCCGATGCGTCAAGATATTCTTTAGCCTTTTCCACATCATAGTCCTGAGCATTTTCCATTGTAGAACCTTCAAACACAATAGGTGTCTGCGACACGGCCTTTGTTCCCTCGCCGTTGCAGGCTACCGTGACCACTGCCTCACGGTCAACTGCCGCATTAATGGCCTTTCGGAAATCCTTGTTGTCAAAGGGGGCCGCTTCGCTGTTCATGCACATGAAGTTGAGGCGTGTGCCGTCGGTCCTGTATACCGAGATATCTTCTCTTTCTTCCAGCCTTGTGATATCATTGCTGTCGACTTCGATGACCACATCGGCCTCTCCGGCCTCCAGAGCAATAGAACGGGACGAGCCCTCGGGAATGATTTTCCATACCATGTTCTTTATCTTCGCCCTGTGTTCTTCGTCGAAATATTCTTCAAAAGCCTCAAAGGTGACCGACTCGCCCAGCTCCTGTGAAACAAACTTATACGGGCCGGAACCGATGGGGTCGGTTCCAAAGTCATGCTCTTTTTCGATAAGAGCCTTAGGTACTATCTTGATGCTTGCCAGGTTATAAAGTGTCAGGGCGTAAGGGCCGTCGGTGACCACTCTGATCGTATATTCGTCGATCGCCTCGGCCGTCTGCCAGAAGGAGGTATAATCCTTAGTCGTTGCATATGTTCTGGCCCATTCCATTGATGCGATAACATCTTCGGCTGTCATATGGCTGCCGTCGTGGAAGGTCACATCCTCATGTATTCTGAACACCCACTCGGTCTCGCTGACGTTTTCATAGCTCTCACAAAGCTCGGGCACCGGCTGGAGAGTGTCTATATCGATGGTAAAAAGGCAGCTGAAGGTCAGCGCATTCATATATCCTGCCGTGACCGACTTGTGGTCAAAGGGATGAAGGGTGGGAGCTTCGCTCTGCATGGCGATAACGATATCATCGCGGACGTCCTTCTTCCCGACCTCTTCCTGTATGGCATTGTTTTCAGTTTTGTCCTGAGTGTTTTCGGGAGCTTCGCCTCCACAGGCTGTGAATATCATGATGACTGCCATAGTAATGGCAATAATGGCCCTGATAGTGTTTTTCTTTTCCATTGTCTTTCACCTCATTAAATATCTCGTGCATTATTCAGGATACTTACCGGTGAAAAAACAAAACGCCTACATCCGTAAAAGGATGAAGGCGCTGCGCGCTATCATTTAACCACCTGTTACGACATTCCATCAAATGCGTTCCCGATAACGGAGGAAAACCCGGCGCACGCCTACTCGACATCTGTCTTTCGGGCCGCGACTCAAGAGGGAGTTTCGGCAGTTCCCTATTCATACCGATTCGCACCATACCCGGCTCTCTGCAAACTTTCAGGCTCTGCTTACTTATTCTCTGTCAACGTCTTTAGTATTAACTTGTGACCTATTAAAACATATTTCAAGTCTATCGTCAAGAACTTTTTATCTTTTTTCGTTTATTTTAAAGAAACTATTGTTTTTGAATATAATGTTTGTATTTCCTTCGATAGTTTTCGTCTTTTTCGACAAATCAAAATATAATTCTATTCTGAAGATATAAATCAGCCGCAGTACCATAAATCACTGCGGCTGATTCTGAAAGAAACAATGAAAGAGTTTTCAGTTTGTCCAGTATACATCTTCAAAATGTACAGTTCCCGATGCACCAACGACTACTCCCTTGAGCGATGAGTCATATGCCCTTGTCACCACTGATTCATACAGCGGAACATATGGCGTAAGCTCGTTTATATATGCTGTCACGTCGCGGTAAACCTCGTTTGCTTTGTCGGGATCGGTGACACCAAGCGCCATATCTATCTTTTCATCGATATAGCCGTCCCGTACCCTCGCCTGATTGGCCGCATCGATGGCAGATGTGTGGAAGGTGCCGCTGAGATAACGGGCAAGGTTAGAGGATGTATAGCCTGTGATTGCCGAATCACAATTGCCGCCCATAACATCTGCCAGCCATGCTGCATAGTCGAGGCTTTCGATGCTCATCTCGATGCCGA
>JAFQVZ010000113.1 GCA_017407765.1 Clostridia bacterium
GCGCTTACAGAAGGGTATGTGGATATATAATCCAAGTGCCATGGTATTAATCCTCGTCAAGACGAAGGACAGCCATGAAGGCTTCCTGGGGTACCTCGACAGAGCCAAGGGAGCGCATGCGCTTCTTACCTTCCTTCTGCTTTTCCAGCAGCTTCTTCTTACGTGTTACGTCGCCGCCGTAGCACTTGGCAAGAACGTCTTTACGCATAGCCTTGATGGTCTCACGGGCGATGATCTTGCCGCCGATGGCAGCCTGAACGGGCACCTCGAAGAGCTGACGGGGAATGTTCTCCTTGAGCTTTTCAACGATCTTTCTGCCGCGTGCGTAGGCGCTATCAGCATGAACTATGAAAGACAGCGCGTCGACAACGTCGCCGTTGAGCAGAACATCCAGCTTGACCAGATTGGACTTCTGATATCCGATCAGTTCATAGTCAAGCGATGCATAGCCGCGGGTGCGCGACTTGAGGGCATCAAAGAAGTCGTAGATGATCTCGTTAAGGGGCAGCTCATAGTGAAGCTCAACACGGTTTGCATCGAGATATTTCATATCCTTATACGCACCGCGGCGAGCCTGACAGAGCTCCATCAGATTGCCTACATACTCGGAAGGAGTGATGATGTTTGCCTTTACGATGGGTTCTTCGGTATATTCGATCTCGCCGGGATTGGGATAGTTAAGGGGATTGTCGAGGATCAGCTCTTCGCCGCTGGTCTTCTTGACATGATAGATAACGCTGGGGGCGGTGGTGATAAGGTCGAGGTTATACTCGCGCTCGAGGCGTTCCTGAATGATCTCGAGATGCAGCAGGCCGAGGAAGCCGCAGCGGAAGCCGAAGCCAAGGGCTGCCGAGCTTTCGGGCTCGAAGGTCAGCGATGCGTCGTTGAGCTGAAGCTTTTCGAGGGCATCACGCAGGTCGGGATACTTCTTGCCGTCGGCAGGATAGATACCCGAGAATACCATAGGCTGGACCTTGCGGTAGCCCTGCAGAGGTTCGGACGCAGGCGCATCGGCATCGGTGACTGTGTCGCCGACACGGGTGTCGTTGACCGTCTTGATGCTGGCGGTGATATAACCTACCTCGCCTTCCGAGAGCTCGGCACAGGGTTCCATACCGAGAGAACGAAGGTAACCTACTTCAACGATCTGGAACTCGGCGCCGGTGGCCATCATTCTGATCTTCATGCCGGGCTTGAATGTGCCGTCAAATACACGGATAAGAACGATTACGCCCTTATACTGGTCATACTGGCTGTCGAAGATAAGGGCGCGCGCGCCGTCGCTTGTGCCTGCCGAGGGAGGCGGAACATTATCTACGATATCCTCCAAAACGGCACGGATATTGATATCGGCCTTTGCCGAGATCTCGGGAGCATCCATTGCGGGAAGGCCGATGATATTTTCGATCTCTTCCTTGATCTCCTGAGGTCTTGCCGAGGGCAGGTCGATCTTGTTGATAACGGGAAGGACCTCAAGATCGTTCTCGAGGGCGAGATATGTGTTGGCGAGGGTCTGAGCCTCTACGCCCTGAGCCGCATCGACGACCAGGATGGCGCCTTCGCAGGCGGCCAGCGAACGGGAGACCTCATAGTTGAAGTCGACATGGCCCGGGGTGTCGATAAGATTGAGGTGATACTTCTCACCTGCCTCAGATTCATATTCCATTCTTACGGCGCGGGATTTGATTGTGATCCCGCGTTCTTTTTCGAGCTCCATGTTATCGAGCAGCTGGCTGGTCATATCGCGCTCGCTGACAGCATTGCAATGCTGAAGCAGGCGGTCGGCCAGAGTCGACTTTCCATGGTCGATATGGGCAATAATAGAAAAGTTACGGATCTTATTGCGATCTGCCATTAAGATATATCTTCCTTTCGATGAAAACCGCACGAAAAGCATTAAAAAGTGCCCTTTCAGGGCGATTTTCAGATGTTTTCGGATACTGACCCTATTATAAGGATATTTAAATAGAGTATATCATAAGGGGTGGAATATTGTCAACGAATGAGAGGATGTCCTGCCCTGCTATTGACTGTTATAATACTATAAGATTATAATTATAGTGATAAGAAGTGTTTTACAAAAGACTGCGGAAAGTTATGTACTTAGGGTTTGCCGATTTTTAGGACATTCACAAGTTCATCACCTAATAAATTAAAAGCTCAAAATAACTTGAGAGGGCTTTAATCATGCAGAATCGAA
>JAFQVZ010000114.1 GCA_017407765.1 Clostridia bacterium
ATGGAAGAGCTGCACCGAAAAACCCGTGAAATGGCCCATCATCAGCGCCTTGAGATGATAGGCACTCTGGCCTCGGGCATTGCCCATGAGTTCAATAACCTCATCACACCGATCATGGGCTACAGTATGCTGACTCTTGAACAGCTGCCTCCCGACCTTGAGGATATTTATGATAACGTTCTTGAAATATATAATTCCTCGCAGAAGGCACGAAAAATAACGGCTCAGCTCTCGCAGTATTCGCGGAAAAACTCTTCGGAGAGCCGCGAGCCGCTGGACCCTGTCAATCTGATGGAAAAAGTGCTTCATGTCGGCAGGCCCGCCTGCCCCGAAACAGCCGAGACAAACTTTGAGCATTCAGAAATAAACGCCTATGTTATGGGCGACGAAACCCAGCTCTCGCAGCTGTTCCTCAACCTTATCATCAATGCCTTCCATGCTATGCCCGAGGAAAACGGACGGCTGGATATCTCGGTCACCGTTGAATATGGCCAGGTGGCCTTCAGATTCTCCGACAATGGATGCGGCATACCGCCGAATGTGCTGGAGCATATTTTCGAGCCCTTCTACACCACAAAAGAAGGCGGACGCGGCACCGGGCTGGGCCTTGCCATTGCTCAGCAGATAGCCGAAGAACATCACGGAAGCATATCGGTGCATTCAAAAGAAGGTGAAGGCAGCACCTTCACCGTTCGTTTGCCTGCCCATTACAAATAACAGTATGTTCCTTGCTCCGGAGGGCTTTGCCCTCCGGAGCAAGTTTTTATCTTAATAAATATTATGGCTGGATTTATTTTATATTAAACATTCTGTGATATACTCACTTCAGGTTAAGCAGCTTTTTCCTGCCGAGGTGTAAAAACATGAAAGACCCTGCCGCAAAAGCGGCAGGTTTTTTCACGCCGTTTACCTTAATAAATATTAAGACTTTTTTTATTGCGAATTAAGATTGCTGTGGTATATTGATACCGGATGTTATGCGGCATATTTCATGCATGACACCCGGCAATATAAACATTTCCGCCTTGCCAGTTATGGCAACGGCGGATTTTGCATTTTTAGGGGGTTATAGCTTTTCCAAATACACATTTCGGCTTTTATTCAATTTCAGCATTAAGCTGTCTGAGTGATTGACTATTGCTTTTTTTAATGTTAGCGTATCTCTCGGCGGCTAAAAAACAAGTTCGTTATTATTTATTAAAGGAGAAATTAAATATGAAGAACAAGTATGTTATAGGCATTGCCCTCGTCCTTCTGGGCGCTCTCATCGCCTTTGGCCCTCAGAGCATTTTCTCGGTATGCGAGTTCAACCCCGAAAAGGCCATGAAGTGCCATTGGATGGCTAAAGCAGAAATGGGCGTTGGCCTTGTTATCCTTGCAGAAGGCGTTCTCAGCATGATCCTGAGCGATGAAAAGACCCGCCTCGGCTTTTCGCTGGCAGCTATGCTGATGGGCATCCTCACTCTGGCTCTGCCCTATGTTCTTATCGGAGTATGCAAGAATCCCCACATGGCCTGTGTTGCCCTCACTCGTCCCGCCCTCACCATCTGCGGCATCGCAGTTATTCTTGTATCGGGCCTCAGCGCATTTTCGCTGAAAAAATAACCTCAGAATCAGGAGATAATCATGCAGGAAAAAGCACTTTCTACCCACGCGCTTTCGCTGCTTAACCTCAAGCGAAAGCCCTTCAGAACAGCAGCACTGATGGCTGTTGTCGCCGTACTTGCCTTCGTACTTTTCGGAGGCTCTATCATGACCAAGAGCATGGAAAACGGAATCAGCGGCCTTGAAGACCGCCTTGGCGCCGATATCGTTGTAGTCCCCGAAGGCTATGACCAGGATTTTGAAGGCGTTATGATCCAGGGCGAGCCCGTATATTTCTTTATGGAAAAAGACATCCTCGAAAAGGTAAGATCCTGCGAGGCTGTCGAGCTGGCCTCTCCCCAGTTCTATCTTGCTTCCCTCAATGCCGAATGCTGCGGTTCTTCCGTTCCCATCATCGGCTTTGAACCCGAAACCGACTTTACGGTTCAGCCTTGGATCACCGAGCAGTACAGCAAGGGCCTTAAATATGGCGAGATCATCATAGGCGACGATATTTCCGCCGAAGCTGACGGCACGATCCTCTTCTTCGACAAATATTATAAGGTAGCTGCCCGCCTTGAGCGCACCGGCAGCGGCGTTGATGTATCCTGCTTCGCAACAATGGATACAATTGCCGACCTCTATAGAGATGCCAAGGAAAAGGGCGCCTATTTCCAGGAAGGCGTTACATACGAAAACTCTATTTCCTCCATCATGGTCAAGGTCAAAGAGGGATATACTCTGAACCAGGCTCTTGTTCAGATCCGTAAAGCCACCGAAGGCAAGGTCGAGATCGTTCAGACCCAGAGCATGATCAACTCCGTCGGCGGCAGCCTCTCGGGCGTTGTATCTTATCTGTATGTAGTCGCAATTGTTTTCTGGATCCTGGCCGTTGTTCTTCTTACCATCGTATTCTCGGTAACGGCAAACGAGCGCAAGAAGGAATTTGCCCTCTTCCGTATCCTCGGTGCCACAAGAAAACGCCTCTCCAATCTTATTCTTACCGAAGCATTCTACATCAGCCTCAGCGGCGGAATCCTGGGCATCGGCACAGCCGCCCTTATCGTGTTCCCCTTCAGCACCTACCTCGGCGACCAGATGGGCATTCCCTATCTCCAGCCTGAAATGAGCACCATACTGATAATTTTCGTCGTAAGCCTCGTACTTTCGGCCATCGTAGGCCCTCTGGCTTCGGCATATTCGGCCCACAAGATCAGCCAGGCCGAAACATACCACACCATGAGGGAGGGTGAATAAAATGGTACTTGAAGTTAAAGATCTCTGCAAAGAATATATGCGCGGAAGCAAGCCCTTCTACGCCGTCGACCATGTCAACTTCTCGATGGAAAAGGGCGACTTTGTCTCCATTATCGGCCGCAGCGGCAGCGGAAAGAGCACCATGCTCAACCTTATTGCCGGCCTGCTCGACCCCACAGAGGGCAGCATTACCGTTTCGGGCCATGAGCTCAGCGGCATGAACGATGACGAGCTCTCGCTGATGCGCAACACGGTCCTCGGCTATGTTCCCCAGGGCCAGACAGTCCTCGGCAACCTCAGCGTTCTCGACAATGTCCGCCTGCCCTTCTACTTCCATAACCGCGACGGCGAATCCACCACCCAC
>JAFQVZ010000115.1 GCA_017407765.1 Clostridia bacterium
CGTGATCCTGAAAAGCATTTATACCTCCCCTTCCTATACCGGCACAAAAAAAGTTATGCTGCATATAGAAAGTGAAGCTGCTTCGGCTGATATTATAATATACAGTGCATTGGACGGTTTTGCACACGTTGATATTCACACCGATGACGAGTCAAAGAGCTTTAACAACCTTAAAATCGATGATTTGGATGTTCTCAATGAGCTCGAAGAGCGCATCCTCGCTTCTCCCGATGAGAATGCCGCCGTCTATATGCCGCAGGATTCACTTGATGGCTATCACCTGTCTGCCGAAAATGCCGCCCTCCTTCAGGATGCCATAAATGACATGAAATCTATATCGGCAGAAAAGGCAGAGGAATATGGCTACTCCTTCAACTGCCGCCTCGAGCTTTATGGCGAAAGCTGGCTGCTCGACAGCCGCAAGGGCGTTTTCCTCCGAGAGTCGGACGGCACATACTACCGCACGGCAAAATATCTCGGCGGCTGGCTGGCACGCACCGAGGATCTCATAACCATCACCGTTTCCTTCGACCTCAGCGAGCTTTACGAGCTGTCGGATGCATCGGTCCTCTCCGAGCAGCCCCGCTTCGGACGGGATGCCGGATTCTATGCCGAATATACCGATGTCAGCTGCACCGAAAAGGACGGCAGATTCATCTGCACCGTAAAGGTGAGCGATATACCCGAATATCTGTTTATACAGGCTCCTGTATTCCGCTATGAAGTCTTTGAGAATGACAGGTATTATGTCAAACACTATTCACCTGACGAATACACGGTATCTCCCGACGGCATGATCGTCATAGACTGAAAGCATTAATCACAATACCCAAAAAGCTATCCCCGGTTTTGTACAGACTTACAAAATCGGGGATTTTTATGTTACGGCTCAAAAAACACAGCATCTCATGCGTTATTATATATGAAAGGCGGTGAAGCAGATGATGATATACCTCAGTATGATAGAGGATGATGCCCGGCGCGTTACATTCGAACAGATCTATAATAAATACCGAAGGCTTATGTTCCATATCGCCTTTTCTATACTTGAGGACGAGGGATATGCCGAAGATGCCGTTCACGATGCCTTTTTATCTGTCATTCCCTATCTCAGCCGCCTCCCCGGCGTCGACGATCCGCGCACAAAAAGCTTTGTTGCATCGGTGGCCAGATGCCGCGCCATAGATATACAAAGGAAACGACGCGGCACCCTGTATCTGGATGATGTAGGCGATATTGCTATCTCCGACGATCATTCATCCCCTGAAGAACTCCTCTCCGGCCTGCCTGAACCCTACCGCGGCATTCTTCTTATGCGATATGGAATGGGACTTAAGGTAAAGGATATATCAAAGCTCACCTGTCGCAGCACCGACAGCATATATAACATCATAAAAAAGGCCAAAGCCATGCTTTCGCAGATACTTGAAAAGGAGGAAAACTGATGACCCTGTTCAAAGACCGCACCGACCGTTTTATTGAAAAGAACATAGCCTTTGCGGCGAATGTATGGGCATCAGAATTGCCTACCGACATTGTGGAACACGACTTTTCTCCCTCCTTTGAAGCACGCATGGCAGCGATCCGCAAAAATCACCTTTCGCCCATGCGTATTCTGCTGATCGCCGCCCTTTCCGCCCTATGTCTTATATCGGCCGCTGCCGCAGGCAATGCCGAAGGCTTTGTGCTTAAGCCCGACGGCTACAGCCGCACCTTCTACTTTTCTGACCAACGTGATGCCGACCAGCCGGGTGATGTCTTTGCTGCATACATCCCAGATGGCCTTATCGAAGTCAGGCGCACCTACGACAGAAGAACATATACAGTCGATTACACTTTCAGCCCCACCGATCTTGAAGATGGACATCGTGGAGACCTGCACATCGAAGCCGAATGGGCAGCCCCCAGCGGCAGAGTTATGCACTCGTCAAGTTTCAGCACCGGGGTCAGCCCCCAAACTCTGTATATCGGCGTTGAAGAGGCTGTATATGTCAGTTTTATGGGCTCGCACCAGCTTTTCTTCCAAAAAGATGGCTTTCTTGTGGATATCACCGCCGATGATTTAATCTCCAAAGACCAGCTTATAAAAACCGCCGAAAGCCTGTATTTCAAATAGAAAGGAGAAGCACAATGAAACCAAAATATCTTGCCATTCCCCTTTTGCTGTTGATCTTTCTGTGTTTTACCGGTATGTCTTCCCAAAAACCTGATGCAAGGCGCGACCTCATGTGCGAGACGGTGCTTGATTATCATGAAGGCGGCAGCAATACAAAAGTTATGGCCTATGACAAAGAGGGGAACCTGCTTGAAAACTTCCATGCAGACACAAAAACCATAATAAACTCCGGCACCTTTGGCGACCTCGACCAATATTGCCGCGAAAATATATCCTATATGCTTCTCATCCGCACGGAGAACGAAAAAACTCCCCGTGACGAGGACATGAAAACAGCATATGTGACCTTCACCGCCTCCTTCGAAGATGAAGGCACACAAATGTGGGGACAATATTTTCTTGAAGCCTCGGCTATCTTTGGTGAAGATGGAGCTTTCAGCTATACCTTTATCCCCATCGTCACCTCCCTTGCCGACTCGCTCCCTAAAGGCTACGATATAACAGCCGGACACAACGGAAGGCAGGACGGCTATATAAACCAAAGCTCAGGCGAAGCGGAGTTCCGATATGACCTTCAGCTGTCACTCGCAAACAATGGACGTGAAATTGCCGATGAACAGTACAACATCCGCTTTACTATAAAACCATGAACGAAAGGAGAGCTATTATGAAAAACAAGTTTACATCTATTCTTGCGTATGCAGCCGCTGTGTTCCCACCCGCGCTCTGCCTTATATTAAGATTTATCTGGGCCTCTTTCACCCCCATTACAAGAGAAAACTTTGAAAAGCGCGATGTCCTTGTGAGAATGATATCCTCAGCTCTCAGCCACCTCTACCCCATATCGGCTGTTATTTTGGGCGGACTTCT
The DNA here is from genome assembly GCA_017407765.1 of Clostridia bacterium. GTDB lineage: Bacteria > Bacillota > Clostridia > Oscillospirales > Butyricicoccaceae > RGIG1902. The sequence goes on from JAFQVZ010000115.1 coordinate 2,987, forward strand.
GCTGATGGGGCTTATATCTCTCCGAAAAACAGCCTTGCTGTCGCTCTCAAGTGTTTCACTCTACTGTTTATCTGATATGCTGGCCGCAAATTATTTCTATTCGGGCAGCATCTCGATAAACGGCTGGATATGGACAGCCACCTCCATAATTCTGGAATACAAATGTGCCACCATCCTTCTGGGGCTTATCCTGCTGTGGAGCATATATAATAAAAAGCCGGTCGCCGCCCTGTTCTCCGGCGCAGTGCTTGTTCTCACTGCTATAGTCATGCCGTTGGGCATTGTCCTTCCGTCAGGATGGCAGGAGCTGTCTTCGTGGATATACACCGCTTCTCCTGCGCTCATGTTCACCTCACTCAGCATCATCATCCTGACCGAAAAATAAGCTTCCTTCAGCAGAGAAATATGTGATTTTCAGGCTGTAAATCGCGAGTCTGTGGTGATATAATGGTAATATCAAAAAATGAAAGGAAACATTCACCATGTCTGAACTCCTCGAGATCACCATGATCGTCAGCTTCGGCGCATCGTGGCCCCTCAATGTAATGAAATCCTATAAGGCACGCACCGCAAAGGGCAAGAGCCTCGGCTTCGTCTGCCTCATCCTCTTCGGCTATATCGCAGGCATCGCCTCCAAGCTCATGAACGAAGCTTATATGGCTAACTTCGCCGAGAAGTGGTATGTCCTCTTCTTCTATGTTCTCAACTTCATCATGGTCAGCCTCGACTTCATGCTCTATTTCCGCAACAAGAAGCTCGACAAGATCGCTGCAGAAGAAAAATAAATATAAAACGGAGCCAAAAGCTCCGTTTTTCTTTTTCCCTTCTGCCCTTGACACTCAGGATTGGTTCTGATATACTTTTCTTAATATCGGATCTGATCCAGACCCCCGAAACACAACAAATCCTGTGACCGGGCCCCGAAACTCCCATATGTCCCCACCAGAGAGGACGGCCATGCGCTGAAAGCCGTCTTGGAGCATGAGTTGAGGCACCTCCCGCGAGGAGCGCGTGTGAAAATCAAGTAATGCGCGACGTCCTGCCGGCGTTATTCGGCCAATGAGTGGCAGCTCTTTCATTAAGGCTGCAATCAGAGTGGAACCACGGATATAATCCGCCTCTGTGTCTTATCGGCACGGGGGCTTTTTATTTTATCCGATATAATAATATATTCGGAAAGGAAAGAACACACATGATCAACGTAAAAGTTAACGGTCAGAGCTATGAAGTAGCCGAAGGCACACTGGCTCTCGACTTTGCAAAGCAGGTCATGGGCGACGAGTATAAGAAGGCCCTCTCCTGCCAGATCAACGGCAATAACCTCAGCCTGCCCACCGAGCTTCACGACGGCGACGAAGTAAGCTTCAACACATGGGACGATGCTGACGGCCGCTGGACACTTCGCCACACAGCTTCCCACATCCTGGCCCAGGCTGTAAAGCACATCTTCCCCGATGTAAAGTTTGCTATCGGTCCCGCTATCGATAACGGCTTCTACTATGACTTCGACCGCGAGGAGCCCTTCACACAGGAAGACCTCGACAAGATCGAAAAGGAAATGAAGAAGATCATCAAGAAGGGCTATCGTCTTGAGCGTTTCGAGCTGCCCCGTGCAGAGGCTCTCGAGTTCATGAAGGACGAGCCCTATAAGGTCGAGCTCATCAACGACCTGCCCGAAGATGCCATTATATCCTTCTACAAGCAGGACGACTTTACCGACCTCTGCGCCGGCCCCCACCTGCCCTCCACATCGGGCGTTAAGGCCATCAAGCTGACATCGGTCACAGGCGCTTACTGGCGCGGCGACTCGAACCGCAAGATGCTCCAGCGTATCTACGGCACAGCCTTCACATCCAAGGAAGACCTCGAGGCTTATCTGACAGCCATCGAAGAGGCCAAGAAGCGCGACCACCGCAAGCTGGGCAAGGAGCTCGGCCTGTTCATGATGGCCGACGAAGGCCCCGGCTTCCCCTTCTTCCTGCCCAAGGGCATGGACCTCAAGAACACCCTGCTTGAGTACTGGCGCTCGGTACACCGCCGTTACGGCTATGTAGAGGTCCAGACACCTCAGATCCTCAACCGCGACCTGTGGCTGCGCTCGGGTCACTGGGATCACTACAGAAACAATATGTATACAACCGTCATCGACGACATGGACTATGCTATCAAGCCCATGAACTGCCCCGGCGGCATGCTGGTATACAAGAGCCAGCCTCACTCCTACCGTGACCTGCCCCTGCGTATGGCAGAGCTGGGCACAGTTCACCGTCACGAGCTTTCGGGCGCTCTCCACGGCCTCTTCCGTGTCCGTGTATTCACACAGGACGATGCTCATATCTTTATGACATGGGATCAGATGAAGGACGAGATCATGAAGTGCGTTCAGATCTTCGACGAGATCTACACAACATTCGGCCTGACATACAGGATCGAAGTTTCCACAATGCCCGAGGACCATATCGGCGAAGAGGAGACATGGCGCTTTGCTGAAGGCATCCTTAAGGAAGCTATCACAGCTATGGGCAAGGATTACACGATCAACGAGGGCGACGGCGCCTTCTATGGCCCCAAGCTCGACTTCCAGCTGTCCGACTCTCTCGGCAGAACATGGCAGTGCGGCACCATCCAGCTGGATATGCAGCTGCCCGAGCGTTTCGAGCTCGAGTACACAGGTGCTGACGGCGAAAAGCATCGCCCCGTTATGATCCACCGAGCTCTGCTGGGCTCCATCGAGCGCTTCATCGGCGTTATCACCGAGCACTTTGCAGGCGCATTCCCCACATGGCTGGCTCCCGTTCAGGTCAA
>JAFQVZ010000009.1 GCA_017407765.1 Clostridia bacterium
CGGCTCGACACACATGGAGATGCTGCGTGAGCGCGTTAAGAATGAGGGCTTTGACCTTGGTGTAGCCTTTGACGGCGATGCCGACCGATGCCTTCTCTGCGATGAAAACGGAAAGCTTATAGACGGCGATGATATCATCGCTCTGCTTGCTGCCAATATGCAGGAAAAGGGGCAGCTCCAGCGCGGCGTTGTTGCTACCATCATGTCCAATATGGGTCTTTCGGCTTTCCTTAAGAAATATGATGTCGATGTTACTGCCGTAAAGGTAGGCGACCGCCATGTTCTTGAGGAGATGCGCCGCACCGGCTGCAACATCGGCGGAGAACAGTCGGGTCATGTCATCCTGTCTGACTATGCCACCACAGGCGACGGACAGCTGACAGCGCTCAAGTTTATGCTCATGCTCAGCGAGAGCGGCCTTAAGGCTTCGCAGCTGGCTAATGAGATCTTCCATTATCCTCAGATCATGGTCAATGTCGAAGTTCCCAACGCCTTTAAGAAGCAGATCGCGGGCCTGCCCGAGATCGAGGCTCTGGCTCAGGAGATCACCGATGCCTTTGAGGGCGACGGACGCATCAACATCCGTCCTTCGGGAACCGAGGCCCTTGTAAGAGTTATGGTAGAGGGCAAAAATCAGAAGAAGGTCGAGGAAATGTCGGCCTATGCCGTTGAAACGGTTAAAAATGTTGTCAAAAAGCTGATGGCAGAGGCTTCTGATTATTAATTTTAAAAAAGCAAAGCTTTCCTTCCGCCGCGAAAGCGGCGGAAGGAAGCCTGTTAATTAAGGGGGATGACAGATAAAGGGAAATATGTTATTATTAAGCGCCGGAACTGCATGACGGCAGTTGACGAGGGGGAGGAATATCGAAGTTTTCGGCGGATACCTCCTGCCGCACCGCTGCGGCACAAGCCTTCTTACAAAACCTCCGAGTGATCGGACCGACAAAAGGAAGGCGGGCGGAAAGATTTTCTTTATTTTGATTTTTAAGGAGAAAACATATATATGTGCGGAATAGTAGGATTTACGGGCAACCGTGCGGCGGTTCCCGTTCTCATTGAGGGCCTTACCACCCTCGAATACAGAGGTTACGACTCGGCAGGTGTTACCCTGCAGACCAAGGACGGCATCAAGACCGTCAAGACCAAGGGCCGCATCAAGGTCCTGGAAGACAAGATCAACGAGCTGGGCAGCTTTGATGCAACATGCGGCATCGGACACACAAGATGGGCTACACACGGCGCGCCTTCCGACCGCAATTCTCATCCCCATGAGAATATGGAGGGCACCATCGCGCTGGTACATAACGGCATCATCGAGAACTATCTCGAACTCAAAACAGCTCTCATTGCAGAGGGCGTAGAGTTCAAGAGCGACACCGACTCGGAGGTAGTTGCACATCTGTTCTCGAAGTTCTATAAGGGCAACGGCCTTGAGGCTATGATGGAGACCTGCAAGCATCTGCGCGGCAGCTATGCCATCGCGGTCACCTGCAGCGACAATAAGGACGAGATGATCTGCACAAGGCAGGATAATCCCCTCATTGTCGGCCTCGGCAAGGGCGAAAACATGATCGCCTCCGATATTCCCGCCATCATGAGCATCACCAAGGACTTTATCGTTGTCGGCGACAACGAGATCGTCAGAGTCAAGCCCGACAGCGTCGAGGTTTTTGACAGCGAAGGCAACGCCATTGAAAAGGAAGTTCAGACAGTTAACTGGGATATCCAGGGTGCACAAAAGGAAGGATACGACCACTTCATGATCAAGGAGATCATGGAGCAGCCCAAGGCGGTCAGAAACACCATCACATCGAGGATCACAGATAATGATATGCCCAACCTTATGGAAGAGGGCGTAGGCGCCGATGTCTTCAAGAATGTACGAAACATTCACATTGTTGCCTGCGGCTCGGCCTTCTATGCAGGCATGGCCGGCAAGATCGCCTTCGAGCGTCTTGCAAGGATCCCCGTTGTTGCCAATGTAGCATCCGAGTTCAGATATTCCGATCCCATCATAGATGAGAACGATATCTGCCTCGTTATCAGCCAGTCGGGCGAAACAGCTGATACACTTGCTGCCATGAGAGAGGCAAAGGCAAGAGGTGCCAAGACCATTGCTGTAGTTAATGTTCTGGCATCTTCGGCTGCACGCGAAGCCGACCATGTCATCTATACATGGGCAGGCCCCGAGATCGCCGTTGCCACAACAAAGGCATATTCGGCTCAGCTGTCGGTAATGTATCTGCTGGCTCTTACAGCCGCAAAGGCAAGAGGCACTCTGTCTGACGAGCAGATCGCAGGCTATTGCCGTGATCTGCGTGATCTCCCCGATATGATCGAGGAAACACTGGGCTCCCGCGAGACGATGGAAGAGCTGGCAAAGCTCTATCACGAGCGCAATGACTCTTTCTTTATCGGCCGCGGCATCGACTATATGGCCTGCCAGGAGGGCTCGCTCAAGCTCAAAGAGATCGCCTATGTACACAGCGAGGCCTATGCAGGCGGCGAGCTCAAGCATGGCCCCATTTCCCTTATCGAGGAGGGAACACCTGTTGTGGCTCTGGCATGTGAGGAGAGCCTCTATGAGAAGCAGATCTCCAACATCAAGTCGGTAAAGGCAAGAGGCGCCAAGGTCATTCTTGTCACCAACGGCGACTTTGACATCGATCCCGATATGTGCGACCATGTCGTAAAGATCGCAAAGTGCCCCTTCTTTATGGCGGCATCGCTTTCGATCATCCCCGTTCAGTTCTATGCCTATTATGTAGGCGTTTTCAGAGGATGCGATATCGATAAGCCCAGAAATCTTGCAAAATCGGTAACAGTTGAATAAAAAGGCGCAAAAAATGCCTTAAAACAGCCGGGAAGGTGCCCTTTGGGGCACCTTCTTCTTGACATAAAGAACCATTTTGGATATACTATATTTGGTATCTTGTTGCTGCAGTCTGCACGAGAAGGGATGAATCTTTTTGGAGAACGGTGTTCTTCTGCAAAATGAAGGCGATCTTATAAAGGAGAATTCTCAGCTGGTGCGAAGCTGCATCAGGCCTTATTTTCTCAAGGGTGGAGATTATGACGATCTTTATCAGGAGGGCATGATAGGGCTGCTGTCGGCCGTGCGTACATACGACGCCCGCCGCAGCGACAATTTCAAGGCTTATGCCGCGTTGTGTATAAAGCGCCGGGTCATTGATGCTGTAAGGAAGGATATCCTTCAAAGCCAGCACAATGAATACTCGGAAGAGGCGCTGGCTTATCATCAGTCTATGATGTATACGTCCGGAAGCCTGAGCGACCCCGAAGTCACTTTCCTCGCGAACGAAACCGCAAAAGAGATCAGAACCGCGTTGTCCGGCATGTTGTCTGCTTTTGAAGCTTCGGTCCTGGACCGTTATTTGGATGGCTACACTTCTTCGGAAATAGCTGAAATGTTAAATAGGAACCGCAAATCGGTGGATAACGCCATCAGGCGAGTTAAAACCAAAGCGGCTCAGTATTTATCAGAGTGGCGATAATGGGAATAAGGGTCCCATTCGCATAAATTATTCTTCCCGGAAAGGGAAAAGAGAGGTAACAACATGTACGAAGACAAGACATTGGTATGTAAGGAATGCGGCGAGCAGTTCGTATTCACAGCCGGCGAGCAGGAGTTCTACGCTGAGCGTGGCTTCCAGAACGAGCCCCAGCGCTGCAAGTCCTGCAGAGACAAGAGAAAGATGGCTGTTAAGGGCCCCAGAGAGTACTTCACAGCTACATGCGCAGCTTGCGGCAAGGAAGCAAGAGTTCCCTTCGAGCCCAAGAGCGACAGACCTGTATACTGCAGCGAGTGCTTCGCTAAGATGAAGGAAGAGCAGTAATCTGCGTTTCCCCGTATAAGGCATAAAAGACCCCCGATCCAATGGATCGGGGGTTTTCTTGTTATTATCCTTATTACAATTTGTTGAAAAACAAGTTTTTATTTCGAAAAGTATCGAAATCAAGCTTTGTATACGATCTTTCCGCCCATCATTGTCATCTCTACCTTGATATCCTTGATCTTATCGGGGCAGATGGTGAAGATGTCATCGCTGAGCACTGCCAGGTCGGCAAGATAGCCGGGAAGCAGCTGTCCCTTGCGGTTTTCATCAAAGCTCATGTATGCGCCGTCGGATGTGTAGTGGTCGACTGCTCTTTCAACGGGGATACATTCGTCTGCACACCAGCCCTCTGCGGGATAGCCCGAGAGATCCTTGCGTGTGATCGCGCAATAGAGGTTTTCCATGGTCTTGAGGTCTTCGACGGGTGCATCGGTACCATAGGAGTTATGGATGCCCAGCTTATCCATTGTTCCGAAAGCATAAGAGGTGGAGGCCAGCTCTTCGCCTACGCGGTCGGAAACGATGTGCATATCATAGTGGAGGAAGATGGGCTGGACAAGGCCGCAGATATTGCCCTTGGCAAAGCGCTCGAGCAGGGGAAGGTCGGTGATCTGGCAGTGAACGATGCCGTGGCGCAGGTCGTTCTTTCCGTCGGGCATTGCCTTCTCATAGGCTTCAAGAACCATCTCGATGGCGCGGTCGCCGATGGCATGGATCGCAACCTGCATTCCGTTTTCCTGAGAAGCAGCCATGAATGCATCGAGCTGTTCGGGAGAAACACACATAATGCCCTTTGTGCCGGCCTGATCGGCATAATCCTTACGCATGAGAGCTGTGCGTGCGCCGAGAGAACCGTCGCTGAGCAGCTTGAGAGGGCCGATCTTGTTCATATCGGAGCCAAAACCGGTGCGGTAGCCGTCGGCCATAAACTTCTTATATCCCTCGACTGTCGAGAAGCCGCACTGCTGATATACACGAACCGAAGCCGCGCCTTCATTTACCAGCGACTGATATGCGTTCCATACCATCTGATAGTTATCTTCATACATATCGTTGGTCTGGACCGAGGTGATGCCGTGGGACGATGCATGAGCCATGGCAGTCTTGATGATCTCGCGGCTTTCTTCGAATGTAGGATCCTGAATAAGCTCCTGAATGATGCCCATTGCGTGCTCCTTGAAGATACCGTTGGGCTTGCCGTCTGCCCCGATCTCGAACTCGCCGCCGTCTACCTGGGGAGTTTCGGCTGTAACACCGGCCATCTCAAGGGCCTTGGTGTTGCAGGAAAGCGCATGGCCGCAGGTACGGGTAATGATGATAGCATGGTCGGTGGAGACCTTGTCGAGGTCATGGCGGTCGGGCATACGGCGCTCGTCGGTGAAATAGTCGTGATTCCAGCCGCGGCCGACGACTACACTTCCCTTGGCGGGCTGAGTCTTTTCGATAAATGCACGGCTGCGGTCGATGACTTCGGCCATCGATGTGGAGCCATAGAGCTGGATGGCACGAAGGGTGCGGCCTACATTAAAGAGGTGCATATGCGAGTCGATGAGGCCGGGGATGACGGTCTTGCCGCCGAGATCGATCTTCTCGGCATCACCTGCCCCGGCAAGAAGCTCTTCCGAGGTTCCGACTGCCTCGATAAAGCCGCCCGAAACTGCGACAGCCTCGGCATATCTGCCCTTGCCGCAGTAAATTTTTCCGTTATAAAGGATCATATCCATAATAAGAATCCTCCCAAAAATATTTATATTAATATTATAACATATATATATGCCCGGGAACAAGACGGGCAGGGCAATATTGGATTTGTCAATTAATTGTTAAAAGTGGATAGTGTAATAGCAAGGTAAAGAAAAAAGTGCTATAATATAAAAAATTGGTGAAACATTATTAGGCCTTTAACGGTCTAAAAATCAAAGATCTTTTGGAGGTAAGGTTCTGTATGGAATCCAAAAAACTTCTTCTTATAATAAATCCTGTTTCGGGCAGGTTAAAGATAGGTGCATCTCTGCTGGATATACTTAAGGTGTTTTCTGATGCGGGGTATATCGTCACAGTTCAAACTACGCGCGCTAAGGGCGACGCAACAAGGCTGGTAAGGGAATTAGGCCCCGGACACGATCTGGTCGTTCTGAGCGGCGGTGACGGCACTCTGAACGAAGGCGTCGAAGGCCTGATGGAAGGCGGGCTTGATATCCCGGTGGGATATATTCCCTGCGGCACTACCAACGATTTTGCCGCCAGCCTTGGCATCGAGCGTGAGAACCTCAGGCAGGCCGCCGAGAATATCGTCAACGGCAAGGTGAATATCATTGATGTGGGTCTGTTTGGAAGAAACAGATATTTCAGCTATATTGCATCCTTTGGTGCGTTTACCGGAACATCTTACAGCGTTCCGCAGACCACAAAAAACGTTCTCGGTCACCTCGCATATGTCCTTGAGGGCGTTAAAGAGGTGCCCAATATAAGGCCTATCAATGCAAAGGTGTCGATAAACGGCGAGATCATCGAAGAAGACGCCTTTATTTTCGGCTCGGTCAGCAACGCCACATCCATAGGCGGAATCGTTAAGCTGGATTCCAACAAGGTTGATTTCAGCGACGGAATGTTTGAAGTAATGCTGGTTAAAAAGCCCCGCACAGCAATGGAGCTCAGTAAGGCTATACTGGGAATGCAGACCGGCGATTACACCGACAGCTGCATCACCATGTATCATGCCGACAGCGTGTCTTTTGAGATGGAAAACGTGATCCCCTGGACGCTTGACGGCGAGTTTGGGTCGGGCGAACGCAAGGTGGACATCAGAGTAAAGCATAACGCGCTGAAGATCGTTTTTTGATTTTGTGATAATACAATAATAAAAGGCTCGTGCCGCTTGGCACGAGCC
>JAFQVZ010000116.1 GCA_017407765.1 Clostridia bacterium
AACTGCAATAAGCGTTTCTTCTTCGAATACGACAATCCCCAGCCCGGCATCGGTCATTTTATCCACACATACAACGAGAACCTGAACCCTCTGCCCGCATTCGAGGGCGAGCCCCGCACAGTAGAGATGATCGAGGGCACAGCTCAGGAGATCGCCGATGTGATCTGGACAAACCTCAATGCCGACAACAAGGTTTCGCTCTTTGTCCGCACGATCGATCTTAAGACAGGCGAAACAGAAACAGTTATCGTAAACAAGCACGAATAACAGGAGGAAAACTTCAATGAACGAACTTCAGCTCAAGTACGGCTGCAACCCTAATCAGAAGCCTGCCCGTATCTTCATGGATGAGGGCGAGCTTCCTCTGCAGGTTCTTTCGGGCCGTCCCGGCTATATCAACTTTATGGATGCGCTCAACAGCTGGCAGCTGGTAAAGGCTCTTAAGGAGGCAACAGGCCTTCCCGCAGCGGCTTCCTTCAAGCATGTCAGCCCTGCCGGTGTAGCGCTGGGCAGACCCCTCACAGAGGTAGAGCGTAAGATCTACTTTGTTCCCGACGGAATGAGCGATATTGCCAATGCGTATGCACGTGCACGCGGCGCCGACCGTCTCTGCTCCTATGGCGACTGGGCAGCTCTGTCCGACATCTGCGACGAAGACACAGCAAAGCTGCTCTCCAAGGAAGTTTCCGACGGTGTTATCGCTCCCGGCTATACAGAGGGCGCTCTCGAGATCCTCAAGGCAAAGAGAAAGGGCGGCTATAACGTAGTTCAGATCGACCCCAACTATGTTCCCAAGCCCGCTGAGCAGCGCCATATTTTTGGTATCACATTCGAGCAGGGCTACAATGACCTTAAGATCGACCGCGAGATGCTCAAGAATATCGTTACAAAGAATAAGGAACTGCCCGAGCAGGCTCAGCTCGATATGCTGGTATCCCTTATCACACTTAAGTACACCCAGTCCAACTCGGTATGCTATGTCAAGGATGGCCAGACCATCGGCGTAGGTGCAGGCCAGCAGTCCCGCGTACACTGCACACGTCTTGCCGGCAATAAGGCTGACAACTGGTTCCTCCGCCAGCATCCCCAGGTACTGGCTCTCGACTTTATCGACGGCATCCGCCGCGCCGACCGCGACAATGCTATCGACATCTATATCTCCGATGAATACGAAGATATCCTTGCTGACGGCACATGGGAGAAGACATTCAAGACAAAGCCCCCTGTCCTGACAGCAGAAATGAAGAAGGAGTGGATCGCAAAGAACACAGACGTAACAGTCGGTTCCGATGCATTCTTCCCCTTCGGCGATAACGTAGAAAGGGCTCATAAGTCTGGCGTTAAGTACATCGTACAGCCCGGCGGTTCTATCCGTGACGATAATGTCATCGAGACAGCCGATAAGTATGACATGGTCATGAGCTTCACAGGTATCCGTCTGTTCCATCATTAATCCGGGAGGGAATAGAATGAAAATACTTGTTATCGGCGGCGGCGGACGCGAACACGCCGTAGCCAAGTCGCTTATGAAAAATGTTGCCGTTGAAAAGATCTGGGTAGCTCCCGGCAACGGCGGCACAGCTGCATTCTGCGAAAATGTTGATGTCGCAGCCACCGACCTCAAGGGCATTCTTAACTTCTGCCTTGAGCATAACCCCGATTTCGTCGTCGTAACTCCCGACGATCCTCTGGCTCTGGGCATGGTGGATCTGCTGGAGGAGAATGGTTTCCCCTGCTTCGGCCCCACAAGAGCGGCCGCACAGCTGGAGTGGTCCAAGGGCTTCGCCAAGCAGTTTATGGAAAAGTATAATATCCCCACAGCCAAGTGCGTTCTTTGCAAAGATGCAAAGGAGGCTAAGGCGTATGCCAAAGAGTGCCCCATTCCCATCGTTCTCAAGGCCGATGGCCTCGCTCAGGGTAAGGGTGTAGTTATTGCCATGACAAGGGAAGAGGCTGTTGCTGCACAGGCTCAGCTTTCTTACGGAAAGAACGATCAGGCGATACTGTTTGAAGAAATGCTTGTGGGCCCCGAGGTATCGGTGCTCTGTTTCACCGACGGCAAGACCATTGTTCCTATGCCTGCGGCACAGGACCATAAGCGCGCCTATGACGGCGACAAGGGCCCCAACACGGGCGGCATGGGTGCATATTCTCCCGTTTCGGTTTACACTAAAGAGATGGCCGAACGCTGCATGGAAGAGATATATCTTCCCACCATCCGCGGCATGGAGGCCGAAGGCACACCTTTCAAGGGCGTTCTCTATTTCAGCCTTATGCTGACTCAGGACGGCCCCAAAGTCATCGAATATAATTCCCGTTTCGGCGACCCCGAAACACAGGTAGTTCTGCCCCTGCTTAATTCCGATCTGTTCGATATAATGGTTGCTGTACGCAACGGCAAGCTCGACCGTGCAAGGGTCAAGTTCAGCGATGCCTGCTCGGCATGCGTAGTCCTGGCCAGCGGCGGCTATCCCTCGGCATACGAAAAGGGCAAGCCTATCACAGGCCTTGAAGAGGCCGAAAATCACGGCACGATCTATCATGCCGGCACAAAGCGCCTTGATGACGGCAGCTATGTCACCTCGGGCGGACGTGTTCTCTGCGTTTCCTCCACAGGCAGAAGCCTGAGGCAGGCGCTGCGCAAGAGCTATAAAGGCATTGAAGCAATCAAGTTTGAGGGAGCCTTCTACCGCAAGGATATCGGCAGCAAGGACGCATCTCTCTCCAAGGAGGACTAATATAAATGGTTTTCAGATGTTATGTAGAAAAGAGACAGGGCTTTGACGTTGAAGCCAAGGGCCTTCTCGCAAGACTTAAGGGCGAAGAGAATATCTCCGGCCTTGAGCGCGTAAGGATCGTCAACCGCTATGACAGCCAGGGAATCGATGAGGCCACATATAAGCTGGCCTGCGAAGGCGTTTTCTCTGAGCCTGCCTGCGATGAAGTATATCACGAAGAGCTGCCCTTCTCGGGCGACTGGACTCTTATTGTCGAGGCGCTTCCCGGCCAGTTCGACATGAGAGCCGACTCCTGCCGTCAGTGCATCGCCCTGATGACAAGAGGCGAGCGTCCCCTGGTCAAGAATGCCGTCATGTATGTATTCTATGGCCAGCTGACCGATGAAGATAAGGCAAAGATCGCAAAGAGCCTTATCAACCCCGTAGAGTGCCGCGAAGCATCGGCTGCAAAGCCTGAGAGCCTTGAAGACAGCTATCCTCAGGCCCCCGATGTTCCTCATCTGGACGAGCTCATGTCCTGCGAGGACCTTGATGGCTTTATTGCTCAGTACGGTCTGGCTATGGACAGCGCTGACCTCGCTTTCCTTAAGAACTATTTCCAGACAGAGGGCAGAGCTCCCACACTGACCGAGCTCAAGATGATCGACACATACTGGTCCGATCACTGCCGTCACACAACATTCCTCACACGTCTTGACGAGATCGAGATCGAGGATGAGGCTGTAAAGGCTTCCTATGAGAAGTATCTGCAGGGCCGTGTATTCGTCTACGGCGAAGAGCGCGCAGCAGCACGTCCTGTTACACTGATGGACATCGCAACAGCCGGCACAAAGGTACTTAAGAAGGAAGGCGTTCTGACAAATCTCGACGAGAGTGAAGAGATCAACGCCTGCTCCATCAGGATCAACGCCGACATCGACGGCAAGGAAGAGCCCTGGCTGCTGATGTATAAGA
>JAFQVZ010000117.1 GCA_017407765.1 Clostridia bacterium
CTGCATGAGTTCATCATTATCGGGTGTTTTTGCCTGATTGACATCGCTTCCGAAACCAATCTCATTTTTACGGATTCGGCGCTGAACAACCTTTTCAATGCCGTCAAACGCGCCGCCGCAGATGAAGAGGATATTACTTGTATCGATCTGGATAAACTCCTGCTGAGGATGCTTTCTGCCGCCCTGAGGAGGTACATTCGCAACCGTTCCCTCGAGGATCTTCAGCAGAGCCTGCTGAACACCCTCACCCGATACATCACGGGTAATGGAAGGATTCTCGCTCTTGCGGGCGATCTTATCAAGCTCGTCGATATAGATAATGCCTCTCTCAGCCAGTTCGACATCATAGTCTGCCGCCTGAATAAGACGAAGAAGGATATTCTCTACATCCTCGCCGACATAACCTGCCTCAGTGAGTGTAGTCGCATCTGCGATGGCGAAAGGCACCTTCAGATTTTTGGCCAGCGTCTGGGCCAGATATGTCTTGCCGCTGCCGGTAGGGCCGATCATAAGGATGTTGCTCTTCTGGAGGTCGGCACCCTCGTCCGCCCTATCCTTGCTGCGGATACGCTTATAGTGATTATAGACAGCAACTGCCAAAGCCTTCTTGGCGCGATCCTGCCCGATGATGTATTCATCAAGGCCTTCCTTGATCTCACGGGGCGTGGGAAGCTCGCCGTCAAGGGCAAGCTTTCCTTCCGCTTCCATCTCATACATCTCTTCTGCGATCAGGTCGGCACATATCTGAACACACTCGTTGCAGATATACACTCCCGATCCGGCGATAAGCCTCTTTACCTCGTCCTGACTCCTGCCGCAAAAGCTGCAGTGCAGGTCCCTCTTATCATTTGCCATTATAAACCCCGTTTATCTCTTGTCGATGATCTTGTCGATCAGACCAAACTCAAGGGCCTCCTGAGCCGACATGAAATTATCTCTGTCGGTAGCTTTGTCCATAACTTCCATTGTCTGACCTGTTGTCTCACAAAGGATACGGTTGATCCTCTCGCGTGTTCTGATGATATGATCGGCACGGATCTTGATATCTGTGGCCTGTCCCTGAACACCGCTGGTAAGAGGCTGATGGATCATGATCTCGCTGTTGGGCAGAGCAATTCTCTTGCCCTTGGCGCCTGCCGAAAGCAGGAATGCGCCCATGCTTGCAGCCATACCGATGCAGATGGTGGAAACATCGCACTTGATATAGTTCATGGTGTCGTAAATGGCCATGCCGGCAGAAATGGAACCACCGGGGCTGTTGATATAAAACTGGATATCCTTATCGGGATCCTGAGCTTCAAGATACAGAAGCTGGGCAACGATCAGGCTTGCTGTCTGATCGTTTACCTCATCCGAAAGGATAACAACGCGGTCGTTGAGCAGACGCGAGTAGATGTCGTAAGAACGTTCACCGCGGCTTGTCTGCTCGACTACCATAGGTACATAAGGCATTTATATGCGCTCCTTTCTGGGTTTGGGCGAAGTCACATAAATATTTTACTCGTTGTCTTCAGCCTTTTCTGTCGCATTTTCGGAAACTTCTTCAGTTTCCTTCTTTGTTGTCTTCTTTGTTGTCTTGCGTGTCTTCTTGGGAGCCTCTTCTGCTGCTTCCTCCTTAGCGGCGGGAGCTACAGCATTAGCCTTGATGACCTCAACAGCCTTATTGACTGCCAGATCCATCTTGAGGCCGGAAACTGCAACCTGAGCCTTAACAGCATCAATTTCCATGTTGTACTGCTCTGCCATCTTCTTGAACTCAGCCTCGATCTCCTCCTCGGAAACCTCGATGTTCTCAGCTCTTACAACAGCCTCGAGAGCAAGGCGTGTCTTTACGCGCTCGTCAGCTGTGCCTCTGAACATCTGGCGGAACATATCAACGTTGAGGCCGTTCATCTCGAGGTACTTATCAAAGCTCATGCCGCTCTGCATAGCAATGTTCATAGCATAGTCGTTCATGATGAAGTCGAGTTCCTTCTCGATCATGACCTCGGGGATCTCACCCTCGAGATTCTCGCGGAGCTGCTTCATGAGTGCTTCCTCAAAGAAACGCTCTGCATTTCTCTCAGCGCTCTCTGTCATGTTCTTCTTGATGTCAGCCTTCAGCTCGTCCAGTGTGTCGAACTCGGAAACATCCTTAACGAACTCGTCGTCGATCTCGGGAAGCTGGATCTCTGTGATCTCGTGCAGCTTGCACTTGAATGTAGCGGGCTTACCAGCCAGCTCAGCAGCCTGATACTCTGTGGGGAAGATTACGTTTACATCGAACTCTTCGCCGATGTTGTGGCCTGCAACCTGCTCCTCAAAGCCGGGGATGAACATGCCGGAACCGAGCTTGAGGTCATAGCCTTCAGCCTTGCCGCCGTCAAATGCTTCGCCGCCGCAGAAGCCTTCGAAGTCGATCTTAACAACGTCGCCTGCCTGAGCTGCACGCTCGACAGATACCTGACGTGCATTCTGCTCAGCCTTTCTTGTCAGCTCAGCGAGAACATTAACATCGGTTACTTCAGCAGCTTCCTTCTTGCCTTCGAGGCCCTTATAAGCCTTGACTGTCAGCTCGGGCTTGAGCTGGAGATCTACCTTGAGCAGCAGTTCGCCGTTCTGAACATCTGCTTCTGTGATAGCTGTAATAGCGATGGGCTCGATGTCAGCTTCCTTGCATGCTGCCTCAACAGCTGCGGGATAGCAAGCTTCGATAGCATCTTCGTAGAATACTTCTGCGCCATAAAGCTTCTCGATCATCTTTCTGGGAGCCTTGCCCTTACGGAAACCGGGAACGTTGACCAGGTTCTTGATCTTGTTGTAAGCGGTTACCATGCCGGCTTCGAACTCTGCGCTCTCAACTGTGATGGAGAGTTCTACCTGAAAGTTTTCTTTTTTCTCTACATTTGTCAGTTTCATGTAGGGATTCCTCCTTAGATATTTAAATCTATTTATTGTTTTATAATAACTGGCTTAAAGCCAATGTTATCAGCCGATATGTTCTGATAGATAACGCCGCCTCTTGTGCCGTTGAAAGCACCTCTGAGACTGTCGCCGTGAAGATGGCCGTAGTAGCAGCGCGCCACTCCGTACCGTTCGAGAAGCTCGGTGATCGGCCTTACCTCACTGCGCTGAAAAACCGGAGGATAATGAAGGAAGCAGAATATCTCCTTGTCATCCCCATGCTTTTTAGCTTCTTTAAGCGAGGCCTCAAGGCGCATCACCTCGCGCTTAAATACTTTTTCGTCACCTGCCGACTCGTCGGAAGGATCGAAAAACCATCCTCTTGTGCCGCACAAAGCGGTATCCTTATAAAAAATACAATTATTATGCAAAAAAAGCAAGTCTTTTAGCTCATTCTCTTCAAAAAACCTGTTCATTTTGCTTACGGTATCCCACCAATAGTCGTGATTACCTTTCAAAAAGATCTTTCTTCCGGGAAAAGTGTTCAGCAATTTGAAATCCGCAAGAGCCTCTTTCATGCTCATTCCCCAGGAAAAATCTCCGCAGATGACCAGCGTGTCTTCCTCTTTAAGGCACTCAAGACCTTTAAGAAGCTTCTGTCGGTAATTGTCCCACGCACCGCCAAAGATGTCCATAGGCTTATTGGTGCTCTCAGACAAGTGTGTGTCGCCGATCGCATACAGTGCCATCTTTCACCACTCCTTCGGTTTAAACAAAGGCATTTTTGATATGCCTGATGGTCTTATCGTCGGTATATACCTCAATAATATCGAAGCTGACCTGCCCACTATACTGATTACGGGAGATCCACACCTCAGCTGTCAGCATGATCTTGCGCTGTTTTTCCCTGCCCACAGCTGTGCTTGCGGGCAGATAACTCTGATTCCTGCGCGTTTTGACCTCAACAAAGGCCACCGTGTCGCCCTTCCTTGCAATGATATCGATCTCTCCGCCCCGGAAATGAAACCCAGATTCGAGGATCTCATAGCCTTTTTTTCTAAGAAAATCAGCGGCTATCTTCTCGCCATAGCGTCCAACAAGCTTATCTCTCATCGTTCTTCTTAGCGAGGATCTTTTTAAGGAAGCTCCTGCGGTGGACCGGCGAAGGTCCGATCTCAAGAATGACCTCGGTGTGCTTCTTTGTAGGGTATCCCTTATGTACCTCAAAGAGATACTCAGGGTATTTTTTTGCAAGCTCGACCATATAACGGTCTCGAGTTACCTTGGCAAGGATCGAAGCCGCAGCGATCGAAGCGCTCTTGGCATCGCCTTTGACGATACACTGTGTCTCGCCGCAGGGCAGTCCGGGATCACGATTGCCATCCACAAGAGCGGCATCGGGGCTGACTCCCATGCCTTCATACGCTCTGTTCATGGCAAGATATGTCGCCCTGAGAATGTTGATCTCATCGATCTCCTTCTCGTCGGCAAATGCTATGCCGTATGCCAGAGCACGCTTTTTTATCTCTTCAAAAAGAAACTCTCGTTTCTTTTCTGTGAGCTTTTTTGAATCGTTCAGACCTTCTATAGGGTCATTGGGATCGAGAATGACCGCGGCTGCACATACAGGTCCGGCCAACGGGCCTCTGCCTGCCTCATCAATGCCGCAGACCGTTCTTCCTGCCTCCCAGTAGGGCTTTTCATAAGAATACATCAGATCACTCTCCGGGAGCTTCAAGCGTAAGCCTTCCCAGCTTTCCGCTTCTGAACTCGTCGATCAGGACCTTGGCCATACGCTCGGTGTCAAGCATGCCTCTGCCCTGAAGAAAACCGCGTTTTTTCGCCATTTCCTCAAGTGTATCATAGGTCATTTCCCTGCTGATGCCTGTAATGCCATAGCGCTTTACAACGTTCTCCTCATAGGAGTCTCTGAGGCATTCAAGCAGCTTGCACGCCAGGTGTTCGCGGTCGAGGATCTCGTCACGAATGGTTCCTGTAAATGCCAGCTTGAAACCCACCTCATCGTCTTCTATCTTAGGCCACAGCATGCCGGGAGTGTCCATAAAGTCATACTTTCCGGCAAGGTTGAACCACTGCTTGGCTCGTGTTACGCCGGGGCGGTTCTCGGCAACGGCCGATTTTTTGCCCAAAAGACGATTGATAAAGGACGACTTGCCCACATTGGGAATACCCATGATCATTATCTTTATTGTGCGGTTAACGCCTCGCTGCGCATTACGCTCGATGATGTCTGCGCAGCACTCTTCAACACCTTTTGTAAAGCTGCTGAGGACCTCACCCTTCTGACTGTTTGCTGTCATTACGGTGTAGCCCTTGCTGCGATAATATGCGACCCACTTTGCTGTCATATTGGGATCGGCCTGATCTTCGCGGTTGAGGACCAGCATGCGTTTCTTTCCCTCAGCGATCTGAATAAGATCGGGATTACGCGAGCTCTCAGGGATCCTTGCATCAATGATCTCGCAGACCATATCGATGCTCTTCAAATCTCCCAGCATAAGCCTGCGGGTCTTAGCCATATGCCCGGGATACCAATTGATACTCAAATCAAATACCTCCAAAACTGCCAATGGGCCACATTCTGAAGAAAACCTTTCCAATGACATCCTCTGTGCTCAGCACTCCCAGCGATCTCATTCGGCTGTCGGCGCTGTAGTTTCGGTTGTCACCCATGACGAACACCTCTCCCTCACCTATATAGCAGGGATATTCGGTGCTGCCGCCGTCAAAGACCGATTCATTGACATAGGCCTCGTCTATCTGTTCGCCATTAACATAAACACTGCCGTCATCAAAGACCTCAACGATGTCTCCCTCGATTCCGATGACCCTTTTTACAAGAGGCTCTTCATCAAAGTGAGGAGCGTTTATAATGACGATATCTCCCCTTTGAGGCTGCTCATATGCGCACACCTGAGTGAGGACCATATCTCCGTTTTCAAGGGTGGGATACATAGAGTCGCCCGAAACCCCCGAGATCCTTACAAAAAAAGCATTCATCATAACAAGGAACAGCAGAACCCAGATAAGCGACTGAGCCCATTCGAACAGTTCCACAGCAGCGCTGTTTTTCTTAGTTTTGTTATTTTCCATTGCGAACACCTTTTTAAAACACTTTTGCGAATTAAAATAAAGGGGACGAGCCTGCCCGTCCCCCAATTTTTCGGATGTTAGATATCCTGCTTGACCTTAGCAGCCTTACCAACTCTATTACGCAGATAATAGAGCTTAGCACGTCTGACCTTACCCTTTCTCACGATCTCGAACTTTTCGATGTTGGGAGAATGTACGGGGAATGTCTTCTCGACGCCTACGCCGTAGGATACACGTCTTACTGTGATTGTCTCCTGGATGCCGCCGTGCTTTCTGGCGATAACTGTGCCCTCGAAGACCTGGATTCTTTCACGTGTGCCTTCCTTGATCTTAGCGTGTACCTTGATGGTGTCACCGACATTGAAGTTGCCGGCATCTTCCTTCAGCTGAGATTCAGTCAATTTCTTAATCAGATCCATAATTCTTGATTCCTTTCGTTCATAGATGTTCTTGCCTTGACTTTAGCAGAGGACCATCCGTATTAAATGCATGCTTGATTATAATAGCATAACCCTCGTCCTAATGCAACACTTTTTTGCATTGGAAGCCAAACTTTTTTAAATCTTTTCAAAGCGGACAAAATGTCCGAGATTGGCTTCAAGCATTGCCTCTGCAGCAACGATCCTTCCGCTGAAATCGGCGGCAAACATTCCCGGGACAGTGCCCATCATAGGTATATCAAGGACAAAGCTCTCATACCCTGCGGGCAGGACTTCGGTCTTGGCCGTTCCAAGCTGGATAAACAGCTTATCCCCTTCTCTTTTAACCACTGCCTTTCCGTAAGCACCATGGCTGTACTCTCCGCAATAATCATCAAGAGGATGGGCAAAGGGCACAGGATCCTTTGTCATTGCCATGAGTGCATTTCTCTGGCTGCTGCTGATTGCACCAAGCCTTTCAAGCTCGACCTTCATCTTCTGTGTCCAGTCGAGAGGCTCGAGGCCGAGAGCAAGGTCTGCAATGGCATAGCTTATGGCAAGCGGAGTCTGATTACGTTCGAGATTTGTGAGGATGGCAAAGCTGACGTCTTCTCCGGGGATATATCCTACCTGGCTCTTATATCCATTGATGGTGCCGCCGTGATATACGAAAGTATGGCCGCGATAAGACTCGATAAACCAGCCGAGACCGTAGGCAGTATGGGTGACCTCAGGGAAATACATATCGGTCATCTCGCCCGGCTTGATGATCATCTGAGGTGTGTGCAGGTCATTTGCTCGCTCCTTCGAGAAATAACGCACACCGTCAAGCTCACCCTCGCCTGCCTGCAGCCTTGCCCATATAGCAAGGTCGCGAACGCTGGAGCTTACGCAGCCGGCACAGCCGACATTGGATATATCAAGATAAGGAATTGGGCGCACCTCGCCGTCTATCAGCGCATTGGGCTGAGCAACATTATCAGCAATACCGCGGAATTGTGCCGGCAGACAATATGTACGAGTCATCCCGAGAGGATCGAGTATCCTTTCTTTTACAAAAGCATCCCATGTCATTCCCGACACCTCTTCAACAACAACTGTTGCAAGGCTGAACATATGATTCTGATAGTTCATGCGTGC
>JAFQVZ010000002.1 GCA_017407765.1 Clostridia bacterium
ATGCATTCGGTCCGATATAGGTAATGCCTTCGGGTATGATCACCTCTTTAAGACTGTTGCAGTCATAGAACATATCTTCACTTATCATGGTTATCGAGCCGAGATACGGCAGCTTTTCAAAACCTCCACATCCCTCGAACGCACCGATGCCGATATATGTAACACTGTCGGGAATATGAACACTGTCGGCTGTGAGTGTATAGCAGTTTTGGAATGCCGCCCCATCAATAGTAGTTACACCGTCCGGGATCGTTACGTCTGTAAGAGCACCACAGGCCCAAAATGCGCCATATCCTATCTCGGTCACTCCTTCGGGAATGGAGACTGTCTCCATCCATCCGCATCCTCCGAATGCAAGCCTTCCCACCGTAGTAACTCCCGTAAGTACCGCCGACTTTATATTTTCACGCTGATCGTACCACGGTGCGCTGTCTCTGTACAGATAATCGGGCATCGGACCATCGCCGTTTATATAAAGAACCTGATTAACCTCATCAATGTACCATGTGACCTGCGGCGCTTTAAGAGTCAGTGTGATTTCGGTGTCTTCGATGATCTCCATTTCCACATAATCATTGTTTTTGGAGGTATCCATTACCGAGAGCCTGTAGCTGCCGTCTTTCAGCTCGAAACTTACCTTTCCGTCAGCTCCGGTTACCGGTTCAATATCAAGTCCGGTGCCTTCAACAGTCAGTCCGGAAGCCGCAGTTCCATCCTCATAAAGTGCGGTTACAGTGACTATATGGAAATCATTTCGCCACTTGGCAGGAACGACCTGATCTCCTTCATCAAAGGTGTATCCAACGCCTTCGTCGAGTATGTAATCGCCAACATCCCATCCGGCAAATTTCTTGCCCTCGGGAGCCTCAAATGTGCACTTCGGCAGGGTCGCCGCCTGTCCGTAGCGGAAAGTGACCGGCGGAGTTACGCCGCTGCCGCCGTTGGGGTCGAAGCTTACGGTGTAGACCACCGACTGGAGCTGGGCATCAAGAGCCTTGTCTTCAAGTATCTGAAGCTCGATGATCTTGCTCTCATATCCTTCACGAACAAAGGACACCCTGTAGTCTCCGTCGGGAACCTCCATCGTGTAGAAGCCCTCAGCATCTGTCATAGTCTCGCTGACTATTTTTCCGTCCTTTACAAGGTTAACGGTGACATTATCAAGAACAGCGCCGCCATAGATATTGCTGACTACGCCGCTTAGGATATTATCGCCGCCGATAAGATAAACTACCCTCTTGCTGTCGGTCACCGTAAAGGTGATCTCGGCAGTATTCTCGCCGATAAGCGAAGATGCCTTATAGGTGCCGGGATAGAAATAACCGTATTCGGGGCTCATAAATACTCCCGAATAATCGTTATCCACACCTGTGACCGTTACCGTCTGTCCTTCTGTTTCATTGCCATCGGCATCAAAGGTGTGGAATGTCACCTTGTATTTGCTGTTGGGGCAGTTATCGGCAAGGCCGAATGCAGGCAGACCACCAAAGGGACTTGCCGTCTCGTTGCGCATGGATGCATAGAAATTATATATACTTCCCTCTATACGGACAAAGTCAAGGTCCATGAGCTTGCCCTTGAGGAACCAGTTGATATCATAATCGACTACAAAGTCCAGCTCGGCATATGTTTTAAAGCTGCCGTTCATGCACACTCCGCAGGCATGATATGAATCAAGGCCGTCCACCAGCGCACCTTCAACTATCTCTATCTCGCCGTCTATTGCCAGACCGATCTCGCCGCCGAGGCTTGCGCTGATCATTTCGTCAAACAGCTGAGCTTCTACTCCGCCTCGAACACCAAGCTCGATCTCCGCTTCCGCCTTCAGATCCGAATCGCTTGTGGCGCTCTTCTGCTCTGCCAGCTTACGATGAGCCTGCTGAAGGCCTGTATCTGAGTTATATACGATGCCATAGGACTGTTCAAAGCCCATGACCATATCAAGACCTATCTTACAGTCGATATCATAAACGAGCGCAAGCTCCAATGCGACATCGCCGATCTCCTTGAGAACACCCACAATGGGAACTCTTGCGATCTCATAATCTTCACGGTAAGAGCCATTATAGCCTATGAACACCTCTACTTCGCCCTTAACGGCCGCAACACATACGAGCTCCATATACTTTTCGCCGTAAATCTCAGGTGCATAGGTGATCTTGACATTGCCGCCTACCTGGCCGTTTACATTAACGCCGCCAATTACAGTTTCCAGCCCATAGTTGAGCTCGGGACCGAACTTGACATTGGCGATCTCGTCGGACACAGCGGCGCTTCTGCCTCCGCCGCCCAAGCCGCTGTCTTCCGCCTCATATTCAAAGTCCAAATCAAGCTTGATAACATCATAGAAATCACCAAGCGACACATTATCGTCCTTAGTGATCACTACCTCTGTTCCGTCGACCGAAATGCTCTTTATCTTAGCTGTGGAATAATGACCATCGGGATCTGTATAACAGATAAGATCTCCCGCAGAACCATTCTTCAGATAATAACTAGGATTTCTGAATATAAGAACTCCGTCTGAATCACTGACAACGTAATTAATACTAGAAAATGAATCTATGAGTGTTACATTTTCGTTGAGCACCATGAAGTTGCCATCATCGAACTCACCTATATCAACGACAGTAACATCGGTTCGATTACCATAATCCGACTCTGTAAGAGCCTCAAACCTTTCGGCCGCTTCGGTATGGCTGCGGTTTAAAAAGGGATTGCTTATAGCATTACCCTCTTCGTCACGCATGACCGCTCTCATAATATAATACTCAGGCAGATATACCGGCCCGTTTACGCTGACCTCATCAAGCTGAAGCCCGCCGGAGATCTTCGCAGATTCCTGATATATCAGAGTGGTTTCGCTCTGATCCCATATCTGAACTTCAAGCGCGCAGGTATCATCGGTATTTACTACTGAAGTGATCTCGCCCGAATGCCCTTCAAGGGACATAATGGCATAATTCACCCCTGCGCTTACCGCATTTTTTATGGTATAGCTTCCACAAAGCGGCTCGTGGGTAACGCTGTCCATCAAAAATGCCTTAAGGTCATACTCATCCTCGTCGACTGTCACAGGGACCGATACACTCTGATATCCCTTTGCCCCTTCAGCCATCACGGAATTGATGCTAACCATACGGCCATCGCCGTCATATGCCGCCACGGCCACAAGGCAGTCGCCCGAAGCTGTGAATCTGACGATCGCCTCGCCTACCTGCGATGTGACCGATGCAATTGCATAGGTTCCTGCCTCAGCCGCGTAGACCGGCATCATAGATGCCACCATACAGATGACCATTACTGCAGAAACTATCTTTCTGATTATTTTCATATTTACTCCCCTTTCACACACGATGCATCCCTGCATCATGCTGAACCTATGGTCTGATTATACTCCTCTGAAAGCATAATTTACAAGGCTCATATAATTATTTATCATACACTTAATAAGACACCCGGCATCATAACGATGCCGGGTGTCTTATCAGTTCTCCATCTGTCTTGCCATAAAGGATGCCGTCATTCTCGCAAGGCGCACCTCTTCGGGATCGAGCTCTTTCTTGCCTTCCAGCAGGATAACACATCCCGAAAGATCGCCCCCCGAAATGACCGGTGCGATCAGTTCAGGCACAGGGCCTCCGCGCCAAAGCTCGGAAGGGCACTCGTCATGCGTCAGCAGTCTGCGCTGCTCCATGGCTTTTTCGGCCTCCTGACAAAGGCTCTGTCCGTCAGCCCTTATTCCCGATGCAGCCACAATACCGTCGCGGTCGCAGATCACGCATGCCTTATCGGTCTCGCGGTGAAGGGCATCGGCTATCCTTGATGCCACCTCCGACAGCTCGCCCATTGGCGAATACTTCCTGAATATGACGCTTCCGCCACCGTCAGTAAATATTTCCATCGGCTCGCCTTCTCTGATGCGCATAGTACGGCGTATCTCTTTGGGAATGACGATCCTTCCGAGATCGTCGACGCGCCTGACCACACCCGTTGCTTTCATATATAAATCTCTCCTCTGAACTTACAAATTACGATGCTATTATCTGTAAAATGGGAAGATTTATACTGATGTCTCAAAAACACTTTCTATTCTAAAATCGGTTTCAGGCAGCATCTCCATTTTTTCTGCATATTCCCAGTCAATTTTCGTTGGCGGTGCCTGCAGTTGTTTATAAGCTTTCCACATCATTTCCGCAACAATTTGGGGACGCACACCTCCACAGGAGCCTCCAAACATTGGGATCAGAATGCTCTCAATATTGTTCTTCTTTGCCTCCATCAATGTTGTCCGCATACACTGATAGATTACTCTGGGGTCTTCGATCAGCTGCGGAGTTCGCATCGCCAAATCATAACCGCCATCCATAAGGCCAAAAGCATTGGCAGGAGACACCACACATTGAACCATACGAATCAACATGGGCTAAAAACAGGGCATAAACAAACATTTCAGTCTATAGAGCAATTTCCGTTATTTTCGCTCTTTATGTGATCAAGCATAAACGACACAAATCTTGCGGTATTGCCATA
>JAFQVZ010000118.1 GCA_017407765.1 Clostridia bacterium
GATCAAGGATAAAAAGAAGTTTCTGATGACTGTTATCAGCATCTGCGGCATAGCTCTTCCGGTGATCGCAATGTCGCCGTTTCTGGGCGACCGCGGATACTGGTTCTTTATCATAGGCATTTCGCTGTGGAATATCCCCTACATTATGTATACGGTATCCTGGCAGAGTTATTTTAACGACCTTTATCCTCCTTCAAGGAGAGCTGTGCCCTATGCCAAAAGGCAGATGATGACCTATGCTGTTCCGGTCGTCACCATTATGCTGGGCGGCATTATCCTCAGTTATATATGCAAGACCACCGAACAGAAGATACTTGCATATCAGGTATTCTTCTTCCTGGCGTTCCTTGCGTCGGTGGCTCAGAGGAAGATGATCGCAAAAACCGAATATCCTGAGGAACTCAATAAAGATCTCGGCGGAAGCTTCTCGATCAAAACGCTGGTCAGTGATTTTGGCACCGCCATTAAGAACCTTAAAAAATATCCTCAGTTCTGCATTTTTCTTATCCTGCTGTTTATATTCTATTTTGGATGGCAGATGGCATGGCCTATGTTCTTCCTTTATCTTGTCAACGGAATCGGCCTCAATGAGTTTATGAAGAGCAGCCTTGATGTTATATCCTATCTTGCCCAGACGATGACCTCGACATGGTGGGGCAAGCGTATCGAGAAGAGAGGCGCTAAGGAATCGACCATATACGGCCTGCTTGCAAGTGCCACCGTTCCAGCATGGATAGTTATGACCGATAATTTCTTTGTTCTTGTCATTAACTATATTTTCAGCGGCGCCACCGGCCCCGGATTCCAGCTTGGACTGTTCAACGATATGCTGGATAATCTTCCCGATGAGAACCGTTCGCTTTATATCGGCGTATATAATATGGTAATGCAGATATCGAACTTTATTGCGCCCCTCTGTGGTGTTGCGCTGTATACAAGAATAGGCATCAGGAACACTATGATAATGTCGAGCTGTATGCGTTTCTTTGCCGCATGTCTGTTTGCTGTAAGGTACTTTGTTGGTAGGAAGAAAAAGGAAAAAATAATGTAAAAAACTTTTGTGACTTTGCGAGTTTATGGTAAACAAATACAAATTGTTCGTTATTTTTTGATAAAAAAAGCGATGTTTATGGTCAAAACGACAAAATGTATTTGGATTTGTCTACATATTCTTGCAAAAGAATAGGGTTTGGAGTAATATATTAGTATATTTGGCCGTGGAAAAACGGATTGAAATCGGGCGTGGAGGTTTCAGGTGATGTGTCTGCGTGTAAGATGTACAATTCATATTGGCAGCTCTTACAGAAATATCACAGGGCTTAGTGCGTCTGCAATAATGTAACAGTTATAAAAGCACCCTTTTTTGAGGGTGCTTTTTGACTTTCCGTATTTCTTTCAAGGTTGATTATTTTAAACTTTTTCTATATAGAAAGGATGACACCATGAAGAAAGTAGTTATTGTTATGGGATCTGATTCCGACCTGCAGACAATGGATGCATCGGTAAGAGTCCTCAGAAATTTTAACGTTCCCTTTGAGGTCCGCATCATTTCGGCCCACAGAACACCTTCTGCGGCTGAAGAACTGTCGAAGACAGCTGAAGAAAACGGCGTAGGCGTTATCATTGCCGCAGCCGGCAAGGCAGCTCATCTGGCCGGTGTTCTTGCTGCAAATACCATCCTGCCCGTCATCGGTGTTCCCATCAAGTCGAGCACAATGGACGGAATGGACAGCCTTCTTTCCACAGTACAGATGCCTTCGGGTGTTCCCGTTGCTACCGTAGCCATTAACGGAGCAGAGAATGCCGCTCTGCTGGCTATTCAGATCCTTGCCGGCAGCGAACCTTCGCTGGCTGAGGCTCTGAGAAATTATAAAAAGGAAATGGAGCGTAAAGTTCTGGCAAAGGATGAAAATATCCGCAGGCAGTATTCTGTAACTTCGGAGGCTTAAAATATGGGTGGATTTTTTGGTATAGCCTCAAAAAGACAATGTAATTATGACCTGTATTACGGCGTAGACTATCATTCCCATTTGGGAACAAGACGCGGCGGTATGGTCATGTATGACCGCGAGCTGGGCTTTCAGCGACAGATCCACAACATTGAAAACTCTCCCTTCCGAACAAAGTTTGAGAAGGATGTAGATGAGATGCGCGGCAATCTGGGCATTGCCTGTATTTCTGATTTCGAGCCCCAGCCTCTGCTGATCCGCAGCCATCTCGGAAACTTTGCGATCTGTACGGTAGGCAGGATCAATAACCAGGAAAGCCTTGTAGAGCTTATTCTCAACAAGAATCATCATTTCCTTGAGCTGAGCGGCGGCAACATCAACCCCACCGAACTGGTTGCTTCGATCATTAACGAGAAGAACACCATTGCCGAAGGTATTGAGTATGCTCAGAAAATGGTTAACGGATCGATGTCGATCCTTGTTATGACCAGCGAGTGTATCTATGCCGCACGTGACTTCTATGGACGTCTGCCGGTTCTGAT
Organism: Clostridia bacterium; assembly: GCA_017407765.1. GTDB lineage: Bacteria > Bacillota > Clostridia > Oscillospirales > Butyricicoccaceae > RGIG1902. The sequence continues at coordinate 2,492 of JAFQVZ010000118.1, forward strand.
CGGCCAGAATGATGACGGCTACTCGGTCTCGATGGAAAGCTTTGCATATCAGAAGGCCGGATTTGAAGATTTCCGCGATCTTGGCCCGGGCGAGATCGTACGCATCACTCCTGAGGGAGTTGAACAGATGAAAGCCCCCGAAGGCAAGCTTCGTATATGTGCTTTCCTCTGGACCTATTACGGTTATCCCAACTCTCATTATGAGGGCTCGACGGTAGAGACCATGCGTTACAAGAGCGGCGAGATAATGGCCGATTACGATAAGGTCGAGGGTATTGCGCAGGATATCGACTTTGTAGCCGGTGTTCCCGACAGCGGCACGCCCAATGCCATTGGTTATGCCAACCGCTCCGGCAAGCCTTTTGCAAGACCCTTTATTAAATATACTCCCACATGGGCACGCTCTTTCATGCCTACAAGCCAGAAGCAGCGTAACCTTGTGGCCAATAAAAAGCAGATCCCCATCAAGGTGCTTATCGAGAACAAAAAGCTTTTGTTCATCGACGATTCGATCGTCAGAGGCACTCAGCTTCGAGAAACGGTAGACTTCCTTTATAATAACGGCGCCAAGGAAGTTCACATCCGTTCGGCATGTCCTCCCATCATGTACGGCTGTAAATATCATAACTTCTCCCGTTCCAGAAATGAGATGGAGCTTATCGGCCGACGCATAGTAATGGACCTCGAAGGCGAAAAGGGCATGAATTATCTCGATCAGTATTCCGATCATTCCACCGATCGCGGAAAGGCTTTTGTTGAGGCGATAGAAAAGCAGATGGGATTCTCGTCGCTTCGCTTCCAGAGCCTGTGGGGAGTGACAAGTTCCATCGGACTTGATCCCGAATGCCTTTGCACATATTGCTGGACAGGTAAAGAATAAAATATATAACTGAAAGGAAAGAGTTATCATGAACCATAAAGACAGCTACAGCGCAAGCTATGCAGCAGCCGGCGTAGATATCACAGCGGGCTATAAGGGCGTTCAGCTCATGAAGGAGCACGTCATGCGCACAATGACTCCCGGCGTAGTTTCCGACATCGGCGGCTTCGGCGGTCTCTTTGCTCCCGACATCAAGGGCATGGAAGAGCCTGTTCTCGTTTCGGGCACCGACGGCGTTGGCACAAAGCAGCGCATCGCTCAGATCATGGACAAGCACGATACCGTCGGCATCGACTGTGTTGCCATGTGCGTAAACGACATCGTTTGCTGCGGCGCAAAGCCCATTTTCTTCCTCGATTATATTGCTATCGGTAAGAACATTCCCGAAAAGGTAGCCACACTGGTCTCCGGCGTTGCAGAAGGCTGCGTCCAGTCGGGCTGCGCCCTCATCGGCGGCGAGACAGCCGAGCATCCCGGCACAATGACACCCGATGATTACGACTTTGCAGGTTTTGCAGTCGGTATCGTCGACAAGAAGGATATTATCGACCAGAATAAGATGACAGAGGGCGACGTTATCATTGCAATGCCTTCCTCCGGCTGCCACTCCAACGGCTATTCGCTGGTACGCAAGGTATTCGACGTTGAGAACTGCGATCTTAACAAGTATTATGACTGCCTCGGCAAGACACTGGGCGAAGCTCTGCTCGAGCCCACCATCATCTATGTAAAGCCTGCCCTTGCTGCCATCGCAGCTGCCGAAGTTCACGGCATCAGCCACATCACAGGCGGCGGCTTCTATGAGAACCTTCCCAGATGCATCCCCGAAGGCCTCTGCGCCAAGATCAAGAAGGATGATATCAAGGTCCATCCCATCTTCAAGCTGCTGCAGGAGACAGGCAACATCCCCGAGCGCGATATGTTCAATACATACAACATGGGCGTCGGCATGGCTATGATCGTCACAAAGGAAACTGCCGATAAGGCCATCGCAGCTCTTAAGGAGAACGGCGTTGACGCATACGTCATCGGTGAGATCGTAAAGGCCGGCGAAGACGGCGCACAGGTAGATCTGTGGTAAGGATCGCAGTCATGGTCTCGGGCGGCGGCACGAACCTGCAGGCCCTGATCGACTGTCAGAAGGAAAAGGGGCTTGGCGGCGGCGAGATCGTTGCCGTCATCTCCAACCGCAAGGCGGCATACGCCCTTGAGCGTGCCGCCAATGCAGGTATCCCGGGCTATTATGTAGGCGGCAAGGGCCTCGATAACGATGAATACAGCCGTAAGCTGGACGAGCTCCTTGAGAGCGAAGTAAAGCCCGACCTTATTGTTCTTGCAGGATTCCTCAGGATCTTCAGTGAGGAGTTCAGCAATAAATATGCCGGAAAGATCATCAATATCCATCCCTCGCTCATTCCCTCTTTCTGCGGCGACGGCATGTATGGGCTCAGGGTCCATGAGGCTGCTCTTGCCAAAGGAGTCAAGGTGAGCGGTGCCACAGTGCATTTTGTAAGTGCCGGCACCGACGAGGGCCCCATTATTCTTCAGAAGTCGGCCGAAGTCAAAGCGGGCGACACTCCCGAGGAGCTTCAGAAGAGGATCATGGTGGAATGCGAATGGAAGCTGCTGCCTCAGGCAGTCACCCTCTTCTGTGAGGGCAGGCTCTCGATCGAAAACGGAATCGTTAATATAAAAGACTGAAGAAGATCAAGGAGATCTTGAAATGGAAGTAATGAATCTTAAGAATATCCTGGCCGAGAACACATATCCCGGCCGAGGCATCGTTCTTGGCCGTTCGGCCGACAACGGCAAGGCTGTTATCGCCTATTTTATCATGGGACGCAGCGAAAACAGCCGTAACCGCATCTTTGAACTGACAGATGACGGCATCCGCACAAAGGCATTTGACGAGAGCAAGATGGTAGATCCCTCGCTTATCATCTATCATCCCGTACGTGTTGTAGGCGATGACACCATCGTTACAAACGGCGATCAGACCGACACCATCCGTGACGGTCTGCTGGCCGGCAAGAGCTATATCGAAGCTCTTCGCACCCGCTGCTTTGAGCCCGATCCCCCCAACTACACACCCAGAATTTCGGGCGTAGTTCACAAGGACGGCGCATATGACCTGTCGATCCTCAAGAGCTTCGACGGCAACCCCAACTGCAATAAGCGTTTCTTCTTCGAATACGACAATCCCCAGCCCGGCATCGGTCATTTTATCCACACATACAACGAGAACCTGAACCCCCTGCCTGCATTCGAGGGCGAGCCCCGCACAGTAGAGATGATCGAGGGCACAGCTCAGGAGATCGCTGATGTGATCTGGACAAACCTCAATGCCGACAACAAGGTTTCGCTCTTTGTCCGCACGATCGACCTTAAGACAGGCGAAACAGAAACAGTTATCGTAAACAAGCACGAATAACAGGAGGAAAACTTCAATGAATGAACTTCAGCTCAAGTACGGCTGCAACCC
>JAFQVZ010000119.1 GCA_017407765.1 Clostridia bacterium
GATCAACAAACACAAGGGCGCCGGTTGCAGCAAGATGAGCCTTGGCAACCCGACCCATGGTTTCATATGGAAGAGTGGTCAGATACTTTCCGATATTGCCCTTTGGCAAGCATTGTGGATTCTCGCAAAGAATCATACTGGTATAACGCAGACCGGATTCTCTGCTATCGACAAGTACATGCGTGGGCTGATCGATCTTCTTAAGTGAGGTCGTAAAGGGAAGCGCGATGATATTGGGGCTATGCTTATTCCCGATGTTGTTTTGAAAGACAACGCCTGGACGCCAGCCGGATTGAACGCATCCCTGTCCCTCGAAATACATCATATAGACTTCACCGATCTTGGGGAAGAAAGCACCTCCCCGCTTGATGCAATCACCCATATCAACAACCTCACTTATATTATTGATTGTGGGTAGATTGTATCACGATAAGCCCTGATATGTCAAGGCTTATCGGACATGTTCATCACACCGACGAAGGTATAGGACTGCATTCTGATTCTTCTGCTGCTAACATTCGGCCAATTCATAATCAACCCTCCTAAGGTTTGGTCATGGGTCAGTCGAGTTATTCTGATTAAGTCTTTTTCTGCGATATTTTCGCTTTGGTTCATCTGAATCTTGCAACGCTTGCGCTGCAAGTTCTTCGTGACGCGGTTCAGCCCGAACGGGAACGTCTCTCTTCAGCGGCACTTTCTTTTCTCTGCAGCGCTGCTCGGCAAGCTCGATCGCTCTGTCGTTTCTCCATCGCGCAAACACTTCTTCTTTGGTGCATCCTTCTCCAAGCTCATCTTTCAGTCTTCGAATTTCAGACAAGCTTGGATGCTTCTTCTCCAATCGCTTGAGGTAATACTGGTAGTGGTCTTCGTAGAACTTGATATCAAAGTCTGTTGGCGTCATATAAGATGGAGGCCGCCAATTTTCTTCCCATGCTTTCAGTTCCTGAAACAATGTAGAACCATCGAGCATATTCTCGTAATGATACAGCATGTGAGCCGCTGCCAGCCGCTGCGCATCCTGGAGACATTCATTAAAGCTTGGAAGGAACGTCCAGTCAGGACGATCATCGCGGAGCGATGCACCATGCTTTGCCAGATTCTTCCACTTAAAGCTGGATTCCATCTGCTCCCAGCTTGGCACCAAATACTCTACAAGCAACTCGTATTCTTTTTTCTTTTCTTCAATCAGCCTGCGCTTTTCAACCGGCCTCAGATACTTTCGAAGCTTCACAAACGAAGCGTCATACTCTTTCGCCATGGCCTCTAAAGCCTTCTCGTGCTTTACCTGCATATGGATCAAAACGAAAACCCATATTATCAGAGCGAAACAGGTATTGAAGTATACGAAATATGCAAATTCATCCGAAATGCCGCCAAAAAAGAACAAGGATATCTCAAGAATTGACCCGAACAGAAATTCTACGCCAACGGATATGCCGAGCGCGCATAGCAAAACCACGCCACCGACGATGCCGAACATCAGCACACATCCCGGCATTTCCTTATTTGCTTCTTTTCCAAGAAAAGTAGCACCGGCAAAAATCCACAAGAGATTCGACAGGATATCCATCTTATCCTCCGACGTAAAACTTATTCGCTCGCAAGATCGATATACTCTGCGGCACTGGTGATATCGTCAATGGCGCTATCGAGATTATCGATGGCGTTTTCCATATTCTCATATCGTTCGCTGCCTTCAAAGCTTTCGGGGAGATTATCAAGACTATCCTGCTCATC
>JAFQVZ010000120.1 GCA_017407765.1 Clostridia bacterium
AATGCCTTTTCGCCTATTCCCTTTACCTTCTTTATCTCCTTTCGGCTTTTGAACATGCCGTTTTCGCTGCGATAGTCGCAGATATTCTGTGCTGTCTTGCTGTTGATGCCTGCAATATAGCCGAGCAGCGAGGGCGATGCGGTGTTGATATCTACACCGACCGATGAAACGCAGCTCTCGACGATTCCGGCCAACGACTGGTCGAGCTTTTTGGGATTGAGGTCATGCTGATACTGACCTACTCCGATCGCTTTAGGCTCTATCTTTACCAGCTCGGCCATAGGATCCTGAAGTCTTCGGGCGATCGAGACAGCACTTCTCAGCGAAACATCAAACTCAGGAAACTCTTTCGTGCCCAAAGGTGATGCCGAGTAAACCGACGCTCCAGCCTCACTTACAACTATATAACTTACCTTTCTGTCGAGCTCAGAGATAAGTTCAGCAACAAATATCTCACTTTCTTTGGAGGCCGTTCCGTTGCCTATCGAAATAACATCTACTTTATGCTTGTAAATAAGTTCTTTAAGAACACGCTTCGCGTCAATGGTCTTTTTCTGAGGAGGAGTGGGATATACTACAGTTGTAGCCAAAACATCGCCCTTGGCGTCAACTACAGCGATCTTACAGCCGGTCCTGTAGGCAGGGTCAAATCCCATTACTACCTTGCCCTTAAGAGGCGATGCCATGATAAGAGCCTTAAGGTTATGTCCGAACACCTCGATAGCTCTCTCTTCGCCGCTTTCGGTTGCCATATTTCTCAATTCGGTGGCGATCGAAGGCGCGATGAGCCTGTCATAACTATCCTGCACGGCCTCTTCGAGATAAGGCACACAAGGCGAAGAAGGATTCTTGACGACCTTGCCGCGCAGATATCCAATTATCTCTGCTGTATCAACAGTTACCTTTACCGTCAGCACCCCTTCAGCCTCGCCGCGATTGATGGCGAGGATCCTGTGAGAAGGTATCTTTCCGATAAGCTCGGCATGATCGTAATAAAGACGATAAACCGAATCTTCCTCTGTCCTGGCTTTGGTAACGATATTGGCTTTACGCCAGCTTACATTTCTTATCCAGCGGCGATATTCGGCATTATCAGATATACGCTCGGCTATAATATCCATTGCTCCTTTAAGAGCCTCTTCAGCCGAAGCAACACCTTTATCTTCCGAAATATATTTACCAGCCTCTTCAATAGGCGAACCTTTTCCCTGCTCTTCAAGAAAAGCCGCAAGGGGTTCAAGCCCCTTTTCCCTTGCAATGATCGCCCTTGTTCTGCGCTTGGGCCTGAACGGGCGGTAAATATCGTCGACTTCGGCCACAGTCATGGCCTTTCCGAGTGCAGCTTCTATCTCATCTGTAAGATTACCCTGCTCGCTGAGCAGCCTTTTAACATCTTCTTTTCGGGCTTCCAGTGCTCTAAGGGCACTCAGCCTCTCCTCAAGCTTTCTGAGGATCTCGTCACTCAGATTTCCCGTCACCTCTTTGCGGTATCGGGCAATAAAGGGAACTGTATTTCCCTCATCCAGAAGCTCAACCGCACTTTTGGCCTGGCTTTCTTTTATAGAAAGTTCGGCAGCTATTGCAGATATAATATCCAAAATCAATCCTCCATCATGTCATCGAGCTCGCAAAGAGCTTCGCCTTCATTGTCGGCGCTGAGGACAAACTGACCCCAGTCGTCGTATACTTCAATATGACCTCTGACATTGACCAATCTGTAATCTCTCATGATAAGTACCTGCTTTCTTAGCTTTGAGTACATTATACAAGGAGATATGTCCGTTTTTCAGTACAGTTAATGTCAATAATTGGTTGTTTATCTATTTCAAATAAGAAAAGGGCCTCTTTTCAGAAGCCCTTTCTGTATTTTAGGGTTTATTTCTTGTCTCTGAAGCTATAGAAGTGAACGATATTCATATCATCGGGCATATCCAGGCCGTGGCTGCCGAGGCCGCCGTCGATCTCGTGGCATCCGTGGTCGGGCAGATAAGCCAGAACCGTTCTGTGCTCGCCCCAATATTTGTCGATAGCATCTGCGAATGCGGCAAAAGCTCTCGAGTTGTGCTGCAGAGCCTCGAGGGGACGCTCGCCTTCAGGAGCCCATCTGTGCATTTCGGCATCATAGTTTGCATTATAAACCATGATAACATCATGCTTGTCTTCCTTCATCAGCTCAAGAGCCTTCTCGTTGCACTCGTCGGGAGTGTCGAAGAAGAAATAGTCCATATCTCTTTCAAGATAGATCTCCGAAAGGCTGTCGCCCTTTGTGGATACGATAGCAGGCTTGAGGCCGGCATCGATCAGAGCATCAAAGAGGCATCTGCACTTGAGCACAGGCTTCTCGTAAGCCATGATACCGTGCTCCTGAGGAACAAGGCCTGTATACATCGAGCCAAAGCATACGGGAGTTACCGAGGGCATGACCGAACGCACGGGCAGGGTCAGCTCGCTGTTCAGCATAACGCCTTCAAACATCCAGTTATACTTCTGGTAGAGCCAAAGAGCAATGGCATCGGGGTTATAGAGAAGGACACGGTCGGCCTTGTTGCCGCCAAAAGCCTTGTCAGCCTTTTTAAGGACGACGTCGATAGGTCTGTCGCAGGCGGGAGAGACTTCGATACCCATCAGGTGAGCAATTGTCTCGGCTGTCTGTGTGATACGTACGGAATTGGCTGTGTTCATATCAGAGCACTCCTTTTTTATTATGATTTCATGCAGCCCAAATACTGCATTGAGATAAATTGCTATTTATTTTATACCATATACTCTCCATATTGTCAAACGCAAGACGGGGCAGAAAACTTCTGCCCCGT
>JAFQVZ010000121.1 GCA_017407765.1 Clostridia bacterium
AGCCGTCCTCCTGCCATTCTTTGGTGATCAGCAGTCCGTCAGCCACCGTGAAGCGGGGGTTTTCCGGGTCGCAGGTGATGCGCTCGAAAGGGCCTGCGGCACAGAAGGCCTCGTCGTCGACATATTTCAGTCCCCTGGGGATATGGAGCTCTTTGAGGGAAGGGCAGAGGCCCAGCGCCTTGCGGCCCAGAGTGAGGCCTCCTTCGGGCAGGCGAAGGCTCGAGAGGTTTCTGCAGCCGAAAAAGGCAAAGTCGCCTATCTCGCTCACGCTGTCGGGGATATAAAGGCTTTCGAGAGTGACGAGGTTTTCAAAGGCGCTGTCGCCGATCTCGGTCACCCCGTCGGGTATGTCGATGTGGCGGTCATCGCTCTGGCACTCAAGCAGAACGCCGTTTTCTATTGTGAAGCCGTTCATTTTGTTTCCTCCTCTGCGCCCTTTTCGGCAAGGATGACCTCGCCGCCGAGGGTAAAATCTTCGAAAAGCATCGAAAGCTCGAAATCGGGACCCTGATGATCTCGGTAGGAAAAGCCCTTTGTGACGAGCTTTCCGTCCTTCATAACAAAGCGGAGGCTGTCTTCATCGCAGGTTATGGACTCGAAGGGGCCGGAGCCTTCGAAGGCATTTCTCTTAAAATACAGAAGGGATTTGGGTATATGCAGCTTTTTAAGTGAGGGGCAGTTTTCGAATACCCTTTCGCCGAGGCCGAAATAGCTTTCGGGCAGGCGGACCTCAGAGAGCCTTTGGCAGCCGCTGAGGGCATAGTCACCGATCAGCATAACGCTGTCGGGGATATAGAGGCTCTCAAGATTTGCGCAGTTTTTAAATGCATTTGCTTTGATCGACTCTATATTGTCGGGAAGGGTGATGTGCCTTTGCTTGCTTCGGCAGGAAATGAGGTTTTTGCCCGAGATCTCGAAATCAGAGTCGAGATAGTGGAAAAAGATCCTGCAGTTATAGACATCGTCAAGGTTTTCGACCAGCTCATAGCCATGGGAGCCATATATAAGGTCGAGAGGTGTGTCGGTGTCGACGAAATTAACGCCCAGCATCTCAAGGTCCTCCGGAATGGCAAGGGATTTGGGGGAACAGCCGTCAAAGGCATAGCTGCCGAGCTTATACAGGCTTCTGGGCATCCCGACGTTCCACAGGCTCGAGCAGCCTTCAAAGGCGCGGTCGTCGATGACCGACATTTTCTCGGGGAAGATGATGCTGCTCAGCGCTGTGCAGCCCAGAAATGCGCATTTTCCCACAGAGAGAAGGTAGGGCGAGGCAGGGTCGCTCTCGAATGTGACGGTGCATATCTCGCTGCAAGCGAAGCAGTAGGGTGCAAGGCCCGAGATATATGAGGGGATGACGACCTCCTCGGGGCCGGGGAGGGCATATACAAGAATATTTTTGTCGGGCAGGAAGTCGGAAAATACGCGGTTTATGAGAAAGCCGTCTTTCACATAAAAGCAGCCGTTTTCCTTGTCGCAGATGATGCTTTCGAGCCTGAAGGGGCCGTACAGCGCGCCGTTATCCATTTTTTTCACGTCTTTGGATATATGGAGCGCCCTGAGGTTTTCGCAGGCTTCGAAGGCGGCGGGGCCGATGATGGTCACGCCGTCTGGGATGGTGATATGGCTCTCATAGCTTTCACACTTAAGCAGGATGCCGTTTTCTATGATGAACTCTGTCATGGTGTTTCCTCCTTTATGCTGCCACAGAAGACGAAGAGGCCTCTGAACCGTCAGAGGCCTTGGAGTTATCGCTTTTTGCTTTGGGGAAGGTGATCTGCTCGCAGCCTTTAAAGGCATTATATCCCAAAATGACGCCCGAGGGAAGGCTTGTCCTTCTAAGATCGCAGCCCTTGAAGGCATAGTCGCCGATCTTTTTAAGGCTGTCGGGAAGGATGACCTTCTTGAGCATGCCGCACTCGGCAAAGGCGCAGGTGCCGATGTATGCCAGCTTTTCGGGGAGCTCGATCTTCCTCATGTCGGTGCAGCCCGAGAAGGCATATTCATCCACGCGGATGAGGGAAGGGGGAAGAAGCACCTTTCTGAGCTTCGCACAGCCGGCAAAGCTCCATCTTGCGATGTCGTCCACCGATGCGGCCGAAAGGTCCAGCTCTCGCAGGGACGAGCAGTAGGCAAAGGCTCCGCCGTGCAGCCTGCGCAGGTCCTTTGTAAAGCCGATGGTCTTAAGATTGCGGCAGCCTGAAAAGGCATTTTCGCCGATCTCGATAACGTGCTTTCCGCCCATCACCGTGCGCAGCGAAACGCAGTTCTCAAAGGCTGAGCGGCCGATGTATTTAAGGCTTGAGGGCAGCTCCACAAGCCTGACGGCGCGGTGCCCTCTGAAACAGTCGGATGCAATAGCGGTCACGCCCTCGGGGATAAATACGTGTTCGTTTTTTCCGCGGTATTCCTGAAGAATAGAGTTTTCGATTGTAAAGTCGGACATTGCATTTTCATTTCTGCGCATAGTGATTCTCCTTTTCTTATGATAGTGTTTTGCGGGCGTGCAATGCACGCCCCTACAGGGTGGTTTTCCATCGGACGGTCGTAGGGGCGAGCATTGCTCGCCCGGCCGGGCTGCATACTTCGTTTTTGATTTTCAAGGTGCTGTCGGTGAAATAAATAATATCACTATATATAAGGAGAATCATTTTGCCGGTGGAGCTTTGATGTCAGCGCCCCAGTCGTCCCAAAGGGCGAAGGCAAAGGCTATTCCGCATCGCTGCGCCTCCTCCAGCTTGAGCCGTGCCGTGTCCCCGTCGTCGAACATGACGAAGTGGGGATCGCGGTCTTCGTCCATGTAGGTGAAATATCGGCAGCACAGCTCATCCGAGCGGCAGATCATGCCGCCGCAGCGCCCAAGCAGGCGGGAGAACTCCTGCTGAGAGAGAAACCGCCCCGAGGGGTCGCGGGAGGGCATGGTGAAGTCGTGCCGGGTGCGAACTATCTCGAGGGCGAGGCGGGAGGCCCCGTGCTTTTCGCAGAAGTGACCCAGCATATCCCTGAGGCTGCCTCCGCTGACCGCCGAGTGGATGATGTATATGCCCTTTCTTGCAAAGGCAGAAAGCGGCTCGGGGATAAAATAGCGGATGCCCAGGGCATCGAGCCTCGGGCAGATGCGTCCGGCTGCCGCCATGCCGCTTTCGTCTGCCGGCAGGTCGAGCAGGATGCCCTCCACAGAGCCCCGGTGCACAAGGGATATGACCTCGCGCAGGTCGATGCCGCCGCCCGGCGGCAGGGGCGATGAGGGCGGCATATATATCCCGATAAGGCCGCCACGGCCGGCCTGCGCCTCTCTGACCATGCCGCGCTCACACAGCCGGAAGCTGAGCCACGCAAAGGGCGGCGATGCCTGCGCGGGTGGGCTGCCGCTGCCGGTTACAACTGTAAAAGTTTTGATATTGCCTGTCATTTGCCTTGCCCCCCATGTGCGTCCTGTGATAAAATATATTCGAAATAAACTTATATCAGGAGAGATTATGATTTTTCCTTTTCCCCATAAGATATATGACGATGTCACCTGCATAAGACCCGGGTTTCTCCATGAGAGGGGCATAAAGGGCCTGCTGCTGGATATCGACGGAACATTGGCCCAGACCCGCGACCCCCAGCCCTCCAAAGAGGTGAGGGAGTGGCTCGAGCTGATGAAGAGCGAGGGCATAAAGCTCTTTATCCTTTCCAACAACAAGAGCCCGGTGCGCACCGAGAGCTATGCAAGGCTCATCGGGTGCGACTGGAGGCATAAATCGCGCAAGCCCTCGACCCTCGGCTTCCTCGATGCGGCAGAGAGGCTGGGCCTTAAGCCCTCCGAGCTTGCCATTGTGGGCGACCAGATCTACACCGACGTTCTGGGCGGCCTGCGCTCGGGCATGACCACCCTTATGGTGCAGTCTACCGACACCTATCTCTGGTATTTTCCGCTGAGGCGATTTGTTGAGCTGCCCTTCAGATTTGAAAGGGGCAATATATGAGCTATGCGCTGTTCGGCCCGGCCGGCATGAGCGACGATGCAAAAAAGGCCTGCAAGGCCTCGCTTCAGATGCCTAAGTTTCTTTCGGAATACGGGCTCGACTGCTTCGAGTATCAGTGCGGCAGGGGAGTGACCATCGGCGAGGAATCGGCAAGAGCGCTGGGCTTGATGGCGACAAGATGCGGCATAAAGATGTCGCTCCACTCGCCCTACTATATAAACCTTTCGGCGGCATCAGGTGAAAAGATCGAAAAGAACCTGATGTATATCACAAAGTCGGCTCAGGCCTGCGATTTTATGGGCGGCGACCGCGTTGTGGTCCACTGCGGCGGCCTTTCGGGCCAAAGCCGCGGCGATGCCCTTAAGAACACCCTCATAAATCTCGAGGCGGCCCTTAAAGAGCTGGAGAGCATGGGTCTTTCCCATGTCAGGCTGTGCGTCGAGACCATGGGCAAGATCAATGTCCTCGGCGACGAAGACGAGGTCCTTGAGATCTGCAGGCACGACGAACGCCTGCTGCCCTGCATCGACTTCGGCCACCTCAACAGCCGCACACAGGGCGGCATGAGCCGGGAGGGCGACTTTCTGAGGATGCTGGGCAAGATGGAAGATGCCCTGGGCGCCGAGCGTGCCCGCGCCTTTCACGGCCATTTCAGCAAGATAGAATATTCAAAGGGCGGCGAGGTGCGCCACCTGACCTTTGAAGACGAGGTCTATGGCCCCGACTTTGACCCCCTCGGCAGGCTGCTTGCCGAAAGGGGATACACACCCAGGATAATCTGCGAGTCGGCAGGGACACAGTCCCGCGACGCGCTTATCATGAAAAATATTTATATGAAATATCTTCATCACAAGGAGGAAAACTAACATGAGCAGACTTGAAAAGATCTCGGCTATGATCCGCGAGAAGGGCGTTGACGCCGTTCTGCTGACCGGCCAGGAGAACATGCAGTATGCAACCACATTCCCCCATCTCGAGGGCTTTGTCATCATCACAGCCAAGGGCGAGGGCTATTGCTACACCGACTCCCGCTATATCGAAGCGGCCACCAACGTAATGGTGCCCCTGGGCTATACGGTAGTCGAACCCGAAGGCTCCTACCCCACAATGAAGACACCCCAGGAAGTCATCGACAAGTGCGGCATCAAGACCCTCGCATTCGAGGATCTGCTCATGCCGGTTCACGACTATAACATCTATTGCGAAACACTTTCGGCTCAGTTGGTCCCCGTCGGCAATGCCTTCGAGATCCTCCGCGAGGTCAAGGACGAGTTCGAGATCGAGTGCATCGTAAAGGCTCAGCGCATCGCCGAGAAGTCGCTGCACGAGCTGCTGCCCCTCATCAAGGTCGGAGCTTATGAAGACGAGCTGGCAGCCGAGCTCGAGTATCTTATGAAGAAGAACGGCTCGGAGGCCGTAAGCTTCTCCACCATCCTCGTTTCGGGCAAGAACTCTTCGCTGCCCCACGGCGTTCCCACCCATAAGGCTATCGAGGACGGCGACTTTGTCACCATCGACTTCGGCGCAAAGTTCGGCGGCTACGGCTCCGATATGACCCGTACCTTCGCCGTAGGCCATGCTACAGACGAGATGAAGAAGATCTATCAGACCGTTCTCGAAGCTCAGCTGGCAGGCATCGAGGGCCTCGAGGTCGGCAAGGCCGGCTGGGAGGTCGACAAGTGCGCCCGCGACGTTATCGAGAATGCAGGCTATGGCAAGAACTTCGGCCACGGCCTCGGCCACTCGCTGGGCCTCAATATCCACGAGAATCCCAGAGCCTCCAAGACATATCAGGGTGCCTTCAAGCAGGGCAACATCATCACCATCGAGCCCGGCATCTATATCCCCGGCATGGGCGGTGTCCGCATCGAGGATATGGTATATCTCGGCGCTGACGGCAAGAGAAACCTCACCGAGTTCCCCAAGGAGCTCATGATCCTGTAACTATAAATGGCCCCCTTGCCTAAAGGGGGCTGTCTGCGAAGCAGACTGGGGGATATAACCTTTATCCTTATGTGAGATTCCTCGACTTCGCTCGGAATGACATTGTAGTTCGGCACTCACTGGATTGTCATCCTGAGCGGAGTGTAACGGAGTCGAAGGATCTCACGCCATTCTTCCTACAAGTACCCTTGGCTCTCCCTCTGGGAGAG
>JAFQVZ010000122.1 GCA_017407765.1 Clostridia bacterium
ATAGCGACCAGTATGCTGGAGCTGCTTATAGAAGTGGCGCGGAACCGCGCGGGAGTTGAGCTTGTCGGCCTCGAATATATCGAGGGCAACGACAGAGCAAGAGCTCTTTATGAGAAGCGTGGTTTTGTCGAGAGCTATCGCAAGCCGGATGCCATTCGCTGGCGCGACGGCAGTATTCATGCTGAGATTGGTATGATGAAGTATTTGAAGGAGGAATAAAATGAAAACAATTGAAGATGCAAAGATGATGTTGGAAAACTACGGACTTTCAGATTGTGCCAATAAAATTATTTCTCATGCTAAGAATGCGATTTATATTGAGCTTGATGATGTGGCAGATGAAAATGATATTCCGGTTGGAAGTTCAAAAATAGGAGGTAATCCAGATCTTCCAAATGGTGTGTCATGGCCAAAGGACGAAGCTAATGACAGATGGCTTTCTTTTCTGTGTCAGATCAATTTTAAGGAAGTAAAGCCTTATGATATTGAAAATAAACTTCCCGATAAAGGGATGCTGTTTTTCTTTTATGATTGGTCTGTAGATGGTTCTCCGTGGGGCTATGATCCCAAAGATGCATCTGGGAAAGCTGTAATCTATTATGATGGGGATATGTCTTGTCTTCATCGTGCAGAGATCCCGGAGAAATTAAAAGATGAAGGGTATTTTGCTGAACCATGCCGCCTTAGTTTTGAGCAAAGAATGGATATTCCATCGACATACAGTGGAATTATGGATATCATAGGTTTATCTCCGGAAGATAGTGATAAATATTATGATGTTTGTGAAGAGTTTGATGAAGAGTCGGTTAATAAACTGTTAGGACATTCCAATAACATTCAGGGCGATATGGAGCTTGAATGTGAGCTTGTAGCAAACGGACTTTACTGTGGAGATGGAACGGGATATGAAGAAGGAGCAAAGAGAGGCCTTGATAAAAATGTTGCACATTGGAATCTGCTTCTTCAGATAGATAGCTATGAAGATCTGGGATTAATGTGGGGAGATTGCGGCAGACTTTATTTTTGGATAACTGCAGAGGATCTTGAAGCACGCAATTTTGAAAAGACCTGGCTTATACTTCAGTGTGGATAATAATGAAAACTGCCACCCGATTGGGTGGCAGTTTTATTTTACTCTTCAAAATCAATGGGAAGGATGCCCTTGGGGAACTCCATAATGCATCCCTTATGGGGATTTACCACCTGACTGATGCGAAGGTTGCCCTTGAGCGACAACAGCATACCTGCCTTGGCATCGCTGAGGCCTGCGTGCTTCATAAGGAATCCGTGCATCTTGTGCGCCGCCTTGACGCTGCATACGTCCAGCGAGGGGTCGGCAGCCGTTGTCATATAGTGGGTCTTATTTACAAGGAAGGGCGTGGGAATGTCGCTCCTGCCCTTGAGAACGGTGACGCGGACATCGACCTCGCCGTTCATCTCCAACGCACAGATGACGGTCTCGCCGTCGCCCTGAACGCCGTGCAGGTCGCCCATCGAGAGCAGCGCGCCGGGAACATTGACCGGCAGATAGAGGGTGACACCCTCATTCATATCCTTGATGTCAAGGTTGCCGCCATGCTCGTCGGGGGTGGTGGTGGGAACGGGGATGCCTGCAGGGGCGGTGCCGATAACACCGATCATAGGGATCATGGGGATGGTGATGCCGTCAAAATCAAAGGTCATCTTTTCGCGGTCGATGGGAAAAATGCGGCAGTGGCAGCCTTCGATGTTGTAAATGCCGCTGCCGAGGCGGGCACACATACAGCCCTTGTCGTCGGGACGGATAGCAAGGATCTCGACTTTGAGAACATCGCCGGCCTCGGCTTCTTCAATATAGAGGGGGCCTGTGACGGGGTTGTTGGTGCTCATGTCCATCTCGGCAAAGTCCATGCCGTCGCGCCTGAGCTCGCCGTTATAGCAGTCGCGGCAGAGGAAGGTGGCGGTGTCGCCCGAGTGTGCATGTGCAACGGGGGATATGTCCTTGGCGAAGGCCAGATGGAACGAATCGCGGTTTACCAGTATATGTGCCATAATATCTTCTCCTTACGGTGTGATTGATGCTTTTATTATATCATTTTATATCATAAGTATCAATGATACCGCAAATGCCGCTTAACGGATCGCGGAAAAGTGGGATATTGGGCGGCCTGAAGGTGAAGACAAATAGAGATATTCCCCACAATGCCACCACAGCCAGCCACAACAGGGTTTCGGTTTTTGTGGGAGCGGGGAAGCTGCGGGTGATAAAGTGGCTCAGGGCGAAGGTAAGGGCCGAAGCAGCGAAGAAGAGACCGATATCGACAAAAAGATACCCTCGGCCGATAGAACCGGTGTAGGTGTAATAGAGCATGATTATCATCAGCATCCCAATCACCAGCGAGCAGCACCTGCCCCACAGGAAGGGGGCGAAGTTTCGGCCTATGGCAAAATACTGCCACGCCGTATAGGCGATACATGGGAAAAAGAGAAGCTTGAGGTGCTCCCACACACTTTCGTTGACGGGGCAGAACAGAGCGGCAAGAGCCGAGCCGCCCGAAACGGGATAGATAAAGTGAAGAGCCGAGCCTGCAAGGGATACAATGATAAAGCCCCACAGGTCGCTTTTGAATAACGTATTATTGTTCACAGAAATACCTCCGACAGTGCATCTGAACGAGAATATGCTCAAAAGAGTGGAAATATGAATAAAAATATACCATACTGCCTTGTTAAAGCTGCTGCACGGTGGTATAATCAAATCATCAAATATATTTATAAGGAGGGTACTGCTTTGAAAAAGGTAAGACTCGGAAAAACAGAGCTCATGGTTACAAAGACGGCGTTCGGCGCCCTTCCCATCCAGAGAATATCGGTCGACGATGCGGTAAAGCTGGTTCGCCGTGCATATGAGGGCGGCATCAATTACTTCGACACAGCCAATGCATACACCGACAGCGAAAAGAAGCTGGGCATCGCTTTTGAAGGCATCCGCGACAAGGTAGTTATCTCGACCAAGAGCGGCGGCAAGGACAAGGCCACCGTTCAGGCTCATATCGAGAACAGCCTCCGTATGCTCAAGACCGATTATATCGACCTGTTCCAGTTCCACAACCCTGCGGAGCTGCCCGACATCAACGACCCCAACGGCCCCTTTGCCGCTGCCCTTGAGGCCAAGGAAAAGGGATATATCCGCCATATAGGTATCACAAACCACCGTCCCGGCAAGGCCAAGGAAGCCATC
>JAFQVZ010000123.1 GCA_017407765.1 Clostridia bacterium
ATGGTCGCTTATCTGTGGGTCGTCAGCAATCCTGCCGATACCATCCGTCTTTCGAGAATAATCAATGTTCCTGCAAGAAAGATAGGAGCCAAGACTGTCGAGACACATCGCTCGATTGCCGACAGTGAAGGCACATCCATGTATGATGTTGCTGTAAGAAGCGATGAATATCCCGATCTTGCTAGAAATGTAAATGCGCTGCGCGCCTTTACCGGCATGATCGACTATTTCAGAGACAAGAAGGATCAGGTGCCTCTGGCTGAGCTCTATGACGAGCTTATTGTCAGAAGCGGATATGCCGATTACCTTGGAACTCAGGGTATAGAGGGAAGAAACCGCCTTGAAAACGTACTCGAGCTCAAGTCGAGCATTATTGACTACTGTGAAAAGAATGAAGAACCCACTCTCGAGGGCTTCCTTGAGGAATGGTCGCTTATTGCCGACGTTGATACCTTTGATGCGGAGGCTGAAGCAGTTACGATGATGACAATGCATTCGGCAAAGGGCCTTGAGTTTGACACGGTGTTTATTTGCGGCGCGGAAGAGGGACTTTTCCCGTCTTATCGTTCGATGGACAGCGCGGAAGAACTGGAAGAAGAGCGAAGGATATGCTATGTTGCCATGACCAGAGCCAAGAAAAAGCTCTTTATCACTTCGGCCAAAAGCCGAATGCTCTATGGCCGCACCACATTCAATAAAGTTTCGCGTTTTGTCGATGAGATCGACCCTCAGTATATTGAAAGACATGTCCGTGAAACGCCGGCACCGGCGCGCAAAGATCCTGTCAGACGTCAGCCTGTCCAAAGGCCTTCGATCTCGGTTGCGCCGTCGCCTTCTGCAAAGCCGTCTTCGGTGCTCAGTTTTGCCAAGGGAGACCTTGTTGTGCACAAGGCCTTTGGCAGCGGTAAGGTTTTGAATGTGACGCCTATGGGCGGCGATACTCTTCTTGAGATCGAGTTTGAAAGCGCCGGAGTTAAGATGATGATGGCTAAAACAGCCTCACAGTATATCGCAAAGATCTGACGTTGATCATAAAAGGAGGATGTATTTATGACAAATGCTGAAATGAAGAAAAAGCTTGATCTTGTTATCGCGGATATGATGTCCACCTTTAAGGTGCCTTCCATTATGGTTTCGGTGAGCCGTGGCGGCGAGACCTTCTATTGCGGCGGAGGCATTGCCGATCTCGAAACAGGAGCAAAGGCTGATGAAAATACCATTTATGCCATTGCTTCGGCGTCCAAGGCGTTTATTGCGACCTCGATCTGTATGCTGGTCGATGAGGGCAAACTGTCGCTGGATGAGCCGGTCAAGACCTATCTGCCCGGCTTCAAGATGTATGACAGCTATATGACCGAGCATCTGACGATGCGCGATGCCATGAGTCATCGAAGCGGCTTGCCCAGACATGATGTCACATGGGTAGTTCACCCCGAACTCAATATTCGAGATCTTGTCTATATGCTCAGATATATGGAGCCGGCATTCGCACCCAGAGCACGCATGAACTACCAGAATCATATGTTCAGCCTTGCAACAGTTGTTGTTGAAGAGGTGTCGGGAATGACATGGGATGCCTTTGTCAAAGAAAGGATCCTCGATCCTCTCGGGATGACTCGTACATATTGCCTGCCTGCTCAGTTCCGCGGTATTGCTGATAATGTTGCTCAGCCCAATGCCCTGATAAATGGCGAGGTGCGCCCTATTCCTTATCTTGATATATCCAATGTCGGCTGTGCCGGCTGCGTAAGCTCCAGCGTTCGCGACCTTGCTATATGGGCAAGGCTGCAGGCAGGCGAGGGCGAGCTTGACGGTGTTCGTTATTTCTCGAAGGAGCGAGCAAATGACCTGCACACACCTCAGATGATCATCAAGCCGGGCGAGATGACCGATATGTATTTCCCTGAGGTCACCCA
>JAFQVZ010000124.1 GCA_017407765.1 Clostridia bacterium
GCCAGCAGAGCGCCGATACCGGGGTTGCAGATAGCTGTAGGAGGCAGACCTTTTGACTTGCGCAGGTTATAAGGCGAATCGATCTCAAGATCAGCTGCTGTGAGCTGTTCCTTGTGGCCTGTAACATAGAGGAGCGCCGCGTCGATATCAAGATAAGGATAGGCTGCCGAATTGTTGAGGCGGTTTCTGATAACACCGGCGATGGTTCCCTGCTCTCTCGAGAGCTTGGCCTCTTTTTCAACAAGCGATGCCAGATTTACCACTTCGGCAATAGTAAGGCCATGTTCTTCAGTAAGCTTACGCATCTCGTCAGTATACTTCTTATTGAAGTTGTTGAGCATCTTATTGATGGCACTTACGGGGTTCTCATCAAGATAGAACTCATAAGTGTCGGGGAATAAATATCCCTCAAGACGATTTTCAACCATGGGAACCGTATCAAGGAAACCGTGTGAATAATCGTAGCTGTTAGCTGTCTCTATAAAATCCTGCTTTCCGCAGACCTTTTTCTCTTCCATGAGTTCAGCTATCTGAACGATAGAATAACCCTCGGGAATAGTAACCGTAACCGTTTCTGTCGACTGATTTGCTCTTCTGAGCTTACTTATGAGCTGACCATAGTCCATGCTGCTGGCAAGGTCAAATGCACCGGTACTGAAACCGTCGGTCTTTTTGAGCTTGGCATAAAGCTTAAATGCCCACTTGTGATCGATAAGGCCATTTTCCTTAAGCTTTTCAGCTACTTCAGCAACCGTTTCGCCCTCGGAAAGAGTTATCGACACAGGTGTTTCATCCTGAACAAGGCCAAGCATATCATTTGCTACCAGAATAGCAAAGGTGGACAATGCAAAAGAAACGCCAAGAACAAAAAGAATGTATGTGAAAGCAGACAAGCAGCTTGAACGTCCGCTTTTCTTTTTACGCTTCTTTTCGCGGCCAGTATTTTCCTGTCTTGAAGGTTCATTCGATATATTTGACATATTTCAATTCCTTCCTATCAAAATATCAAAGATAAATTACTTTTGCCATGAAAATGACTGCCAGCACCCAAACTCCCGGAGAGAAGAATATCTGCTGGGCTGTCTGCATCACAGCACTGCGCCTGATCCTCGGAACGCGACCGCGCTCTATGAGCCTCTCAAGCATCCCCAACGAAATATAGAGGAAAATAAAAAACATTACCGTTACGCCAACGAGAAAATACTCCCACAAACCGATCACAGAGTATTTTTCAAGCATAAATCCGATAAAAAATGTAAGAGCATTGTTGATTCCGTGAGCTATAACCGCCGACCATACGGAACCTGTGATATAGGTCATATACCCATACATAAGACCCGCTGCAAGAGGGCCAAAAAAGTTAGACATGTCGCCGTGCATCATAGCAAACGACAGAGCGGAGACTACCATTGCCGCATAAAAGCTCTCGCCTTCCAGAGCCGGCATAAGCGCTCCTCTGAAAAAGAGTTCTTCACATACCGCCGGAATTATCACGGAGGCAATAATGAGCTGCCAGACCGGAAATCCCTCACCTGAAAGAGGCATGTGCTGGACATTATATCCGGCGCCAAACAAATTGGCTATTGCCCAGTTGATCAGAAAGCACATCAGCGCCAGCGTTATCCCCATAAACAGAACAAAAGGAATAAACCGAGGCTTGAAACCTCTGAAGCGTTTTGCAAAGCCTTCTCTTTCTTTCGCCGCCACAAGCAGCAGCGCCATTGGCAGCACAAACGCCGCCGCAGCGGCAAGCGCCAGTGTTCCGGGCTGAGCTGTTATCTTTCCGGCTTCAAAAGCATATCCAAAACCTATAAGGATAAGCATTACGGCTGCCGGCATAAAACTTCCGATAAAAGAGAGCCTGTCTTTATTCAATTCCGAGCACCCCGTTTATTGCAGCAAAAACTTCGGCATTAATTGCCTCCCGGCTCTTCACACCATTTTCGTCAGCACAACTGATGCGCGCCCATCCATACCTTTCACAGATATCCAGAGCATTTTCACGACACTTTTTAAGGTATTCATGATCTTTTTCATGAATATCTCCGTCATCTCCCTGTCTCTTATTAAGAAGGCTGAAGGAATGCTCGGAAGGCATATCAAGAAAAACAACTTTATCGGGAGCAGGAAGCCCCATCAGCCTGTATTCAAAGTCAAACAGCCAATCGAGATAGTCCTCTCTCTCCTTCCCCTCAAGCTTACCAGCCTGATGAATAGCATTGGAGGTCGTATAGCGGTCGGAAACGATTATTTCATCATTTTCATAGGCATCCTTCCAGTCGGTCATAAAGGACGCATAACGGTCGACCGAGAAAAAAGTGGAAGCCGCATAGGCATTAACAGCTTTGGGATCAGAGCCAAACTCGCCGCCAAGATACATTCTCAGCAGTGCCGACGACTGATTATCATATCTCGGAAAAGTCAGCCTTTTATAGGCGATTCCTTTTTCGTCAAGCTTCTGGCAGATCATCGCAAGCTGTGTCGACTTTCCGCTGCCGTCTGTACCCTCGAGAACAATAAACTTAGACATTGGCAAGACCTCTTTTTCTGACTTCCTCCGCCTTGCCGCAAGTCATCTTGCCTTCGGCACAAGGTCCGTACAGACATGAAGGTCCGGCCTTGGCAAAGAGATGAGGAGCCTCTTTCTTGCAAAGGGCCAGCATCTGCCATGCCAATTCACGAATCTCCCACTGAGCTCGGTTGCAGCAGCGAAGCCTGAAGAAATTATGCAGAGAACGGGCATTCATCGTCATCATGATCTTTGTTTCGCAGGCATTGGGAAGAACGAATCTTGCATCTTCATTAGCCATCTTACGTGCCTTGGTCTTGTTTCCGGGCACATCTTCGCCGCCCATTGATGCAAGATGCTTATTATAAAGAATATCGCTGAGCTTGTTATAGCTCTCCTGGATCTCTTCCATGGTCTTTACGAAAAAGGCCTTTGCCTCGGGATCGTTCTCGATCTCAGGCGGAGTGATATATGTAAAGCTGTTTTCAGCTACATAACGCTGCGACTGAACGCTGAAAGAAGCAATACGGTGGCGTGTGATCTGTGCCAAAAGCGAACGCGATACACCTTCGATGGCAAATGTAAATGACGCATGCTCAATGGGGCTTTCATGGCCAAGATCGCCAAGCATCGCAAGAAAATCTGCCGCTTTTTCCTCGGTCATCTTTTCCATGATGGAATCGGTGTCTGCAGGTGAATAGCAGAATCGTGCAGCCGCAGCTACAAGCTGCTCTGCCGAAGGTGTGCAAGCAACCATCTGAACTTTAAGCATTGGTCTTTTCCCCCTTATCCTTACTTGTAAACGCATATACGAGATACAGCGGAAGCCTTGCCATACGCTTGATCCTTTTGGGATCTGTGATAAGCCTATAGAACCATTCAAGACCCAGCTTTACAAAAATCCTGGGAGCTCGCTTTACATTGCCCGAAAATACATCCAGGCTGCCGCCGAGGCCTGCCATAAGCGAAACATTGAGCCTGTCACGGTTGCGCTGCATAAAGAACTCCTGCTTGGGGCAGCCCAGGCAGACGAAAAGTGCATCAGCATCGGCACTGTTGATTATATCAATGATCTCGTTTTCATCACTGAAATAGCCGTTCTGAGTTCCTGCAATGATAAGCCCGGGATACTTTTCGCAAAGCTTCTTTGCCGCCTGATCGGCAACACCGGGCTTGCCTCCAAAGAGGAAAAGCTTCTTTCCGGTGTTTTGCATACGTTCGGCAAGACCTTCGGCAAACTCAACACCTGCGACCTTCTGCCTGACCGGCCTTTTAATGATGCGTGAAGCGTAAACAACGCCAATTCCATCGGGCAATACAAGTTCAGAACTATTGACCAGCTGTCTGAGTTCTTCATTCTTAAGGCAGTCAAGGCCTATTTCAGAATTAGGTGTGACAACTCGGCACTTTTCGCCTCTTTCAATATATCCCATTGCTTTTTCAATGGCTTCTTTAAGTGTAATACTGTCGAAAGTGACAGACAATATATCTTTACGCATGGAAATCAATCCCCTAATTGTTTTTATTTGAAAAGCTGCCGATACAGTCGCGGAAAAGCATATATCCGCCAAGAATAAATACTGCAGCAGCTATAATAATAACCGCTTTGGACGCTTCGGGCGATGCAGCTATCTCTCCGAAAAAGCCCCCGGCCATCATGCCTGTCCAATTAAAAGACATATGCATCACAACAGCGGCCTTTATGCTGTCGGATTTAAGAACAATAAATCCAAGAATCATGCCCAGCGCAAAATACATAATGGTTTCGGCATCGCTTCCGAAAAAAGATGCAAACATAAGCGCCTGACAGAAAACGGCGGCTACAGGATGCATCAGTATTCTCATTCTTGAAAAGATAAGTCCTCTGAAGATGATCTCGCCAATGATGGGAGAGATGACGATAAGTGCCAACACCTGTATGACCAGGCCATCGGCGTTCACCGGCCCCTCAACGCCTTGGGAAACAAACTTTTCAAAGGGCGAAAGCTCAAAAGGCATTACAGTATTGAGCATATGCATCCATACGCCGGCTCCTATGCCGGCCACCATTGCCCAGAACATATCTGCCCTGCTCGTTCTGACACCTTTGGCCGCTTTACCGTCTATGCTAACGGTGAGCACAATGGGGTCTTTTTTCCTGAAATGCTTCCACCAAATCCAAAGCGCCATAAAAAGATATGTGGCAATAATTGTAAGGTAAACATGAGAATCAAGGATCCTCAGCACCTGTTCGCTTATAACAGCATCGGGCAGATTCTGGTCTATATCAGCCCCGCCACAGGACAGAAGAACAATGATCTCACCTATGATCTGCGAGACCATCAACATAATATAATACCTGAGCGCCTGACTTAAATGCTGCAAACGGTTCCGTATATCCATTAAACACCTCTGTTTTCTACACTTGTCCATAATAAAGGCATTATATCGTTATAATACCACTTTCGGCATATAATTTCAATAATATATGCCCAAAAACCCTCCTTGTCTGCAATTATACTCTTTGATATAATAAAGAAAAAAGGCAAGGTGTTTTTATGACAAAAAAAGAACGCGCCGCAATTATCGTCGAGCGCCTTAAAAAAGAATATCCTGACAGCTGTTCACTTGAAGCCACCAAGGATTACGAACTGCTCTTTGCCACAAGGCTTGCAGCTCAATGTACCGATGCACGTGTCAACATGGTCACCGAGGTTCTTTACAGCCGCTATCCGACTCTGGAAGCTCTTGCAGCCGCCCCCGAAGAAGATATAGCCGAGATCGTCAAGCCCTGCGGCCTGTTCCGCACCAAGGCCCGTGATATCAAGCTTGGTGCAAACAAGATCATTGATGATTTTGGAGGCAAGGTTCCCGATACCATGGAGGAACTGCTGACCATTCCCGGAGTCGGCCGCAAAACAGCCAACCTTATTCTTTCAGACATATTCGGGCAGCCGGCTATCGTTGCCGATACACATTGCATGAGGATCGCCGGAAAGCTGGGCCTCACCGATTCCGGAAGAGATCCCTATAAAGTTGAAATGGATCTCAAAAAAATCGTTGAGCCCGCAGAGCAGGCTTCGCTGTGCCACCGTTTTGTTCATTTTGGACGTGACATCTGCACAGCACGCAGCCCCAAATGCTCTCTCTGCCCTCTTTCCGATATATGCAGAGAAAATCTCAAAAACCAGAAAAAGAAAGACTGAATCACAAAAATCCAAGCTGCCGAAGCAGCTTGGATTTTTCTTATTATTCGGCAGACAAACAGCGTTTAAGGCTGCAGTCGTATGTGCCGTTATTCAATTCAAGAACAGCATAAAACTCGTTGAACCGGCTCATCGTACCACCGTTCAGCATCAGAACGCCGGCATGATATGAGGCGTGCTGAATATGATTGTGTCCGTAAAGAGCAACCTTTGCTCCCCTTCCGAATGCTTCAGAAAGATATACATCCAATGTACGCTTTACTGCAAAACGATGGCCATGAGAAGCAATTATCTTAACGCCTTCCCATACGACCTCTATAAAATCAGGCTCCTGACAGAAATAATCGCAGTTTCCCCTTACGAAAAGTGTCTTTTGGGGCAGAGCAAGCCCTTTGAAATCATCTACACCGTCGCCGCAGAATATCAGCGCATCGGGTTTTTCTATTTTCAGCATTTTGGCAAGTCCTTCACGATTTCCATGCGAATCGCTGCATACACATATTTTCATATTTTTCCTTTCAAACAGGCAACTTTTCCATGCCCCGGCATATATTATGGTACGGCGCTTCGGGATGCGCCCAATCAGACTGTCAGGAGGTATTCACCAATGTCCGAACACGAAACAATGGCCCGCGCCCTCATGGGCACACCCCAGGGCATGAAAATAATCCAGGCCCTCGACAAGATAAACGCAGCCGCTTCCACCGCAAACGGACGCCAGCTCATCAGTATGCTGGCAGGTTCAGGCACAGATGTGCTCAAAAGCGCAGCTGCTGCAGCCGCTGCGGCAGACCGCGATCCCGCAAGAGTGCTGATCTCCAATCTTCTTGCGACTAAGGAAGGAGCGGCATTGGTAGCTAAAATAATCGAAGTTACAGGAGTATGATAACATGAGCGAACGGGACGACACAACCAATATCAGCAGCACTGACGGCAAAAACTTTGGTGATGCGTTGGCGATGGCGGCAGACATCCTGTCCTCGACCGGTATGGCTGTGCCGTCCCAGCCTTCTGCCGAAGCTCTGCCTCCCAATCAGTCAGCAGCATCTGAACCCATTCATAAAGACGGCAATTCCGGCTCACCAACGGGAACACCTCTTGAAAACATCGTTTCGCTGTTCCCCGTGCTGATGCAGGCAATGTCAGGCAGCGCGAACCTTATAAAGCCCGAAAGACTTGACCTTATAAATGCGCTTAAGCCATATCTTTCCGAATCACGCAGCGGAAGCATTGACAGAGCCATCAGAATGGCCAATATTACTCAGGCGGCCAAGTCTGCCCTCGGAATACTGGGGAGATGAACCTTTGTACAACCGATACATGAACAGAAACGGCTATGACTCATCCCCTATACCTGAGCCGAAGCCCAATACCTCTGACCAAACCGAAGATAAGCGAAACAGCCAGCCTGCAAGCTCTGCTCCCCCGCCTTCCATGCTGGGAGGGGCATTTAAAAACCTGTTCGGCGGCAATTTCCGTCTGCCGGAACTGAACAGCGACACCCTTCTTCTGTTGGTGCTTGTCTATTTCCTGGTGGCCGACAAAGAGAACGATAACATCAACGACACCATACTTATAATCGCAGCGCTGTTTCTGCTCGGCCTGTGATATATTCAAAGGGACTGCTGAATGCAGCCCCTTTGTCATGCAATTATTCAGATTTGATGACAGTTCCGTCAGGAAGTCTGAATACATTATTCATATCCTGCGGCATATCCAGCACGCTGACCGATAAAGAATATACAAGCATATCACCATCAAAACTCTGAGCGCCTACAAGCAGGCCATCATCTACCGAAATATAATACAAGCTTCGATATCCGCTGTTCGGATCTGAGGTTTCTACAAACACACAATATATCTCGTTATACAGCGAAAAGTCCGCATCGGTAATATCGGCTTCGTCAAGATCCAGTATCTTTTCGTATGTGGGAATAATAAGCCCATTGTCGACTCCGAAACCGCCTCTGCTGCCCTCATACCATGTATTCGAGCCTTCCGCCCAGATATAAACCTTATCATCTGTAAGGATACAGTGTTCCTTAGGTGATCCGCTCTGGTCAAGCGTCACGCTCTTGCTGATCTCTCCCGAAACATAGCCTTCTGTGACCGTCGTGCTCTGCCCAGAGCTGTGATAGATGGTTGATCCGGCCGATATATGATACTGGTCCGGCCTTCTCATAGCTTCAATAAGCCTTTTTATATTGCTTTTGTCGATCTTTACCGCCTCAAGCATCTCGAGATTGCCTGAATAGCTGTCAAGATCCACGCCCACTTCGACAGAATCCTCACCGGGCAGCACTATCCCGGAAGAACTCTCTCCTTTCAAAAATGACGTGTCAAACATACTTATAAGCAGAGCTGCCGCCATAATGCAAACAGCGACTATGACAGTTTTTATCGTACCGCTTTTGATACTACCAGCCTCCCGGCATTATTCAGCAACAAACTCCTCTGCCGCCTTTTCCGACATTCCGAAATAGTACAGAAGATCCTCTGCGATCCTACGGCAGGCATTGCCATCACCATAAGGATTAACAGCACGCTTCATCTTAAGATAATGATCCTTATCATCAAAAAGCCTGAGTGCACTGTTTATGATATCCTGCTTCTCCGTACCGACGATCTCAACGGTCCCTGCCTCAACAGCCTCGGGACGCTCGGTCTCACGTCTAAGAACCAATACAGGCTTGCCCAATGCAGGTGCTTCTTCCTGAAGCCCTCCCGAATCGGTCATTACCATGTATACGCGGCTCATGAGATTGTGCATATCAAAAACACCCAAAGGAGAAATCAGCATGACATTGTCAATTCCATCAAGATACTTTGCCGCTGTCTCGCGTACATAAGGGCTCAGGTGGACGGGATACACAAAAAGCGCATCCTTTTTCTGTGCTGCCAGCTCGGCAACCGCCTGCATGATATTTTCCATAGGCTGACCATAGTTCTCGCGGCGGTGGGCCGTCATTAGAACAACTTTTCTGCCATCATAATCAATATCATTGAGTTCGGGACACTCGAACACATAATCATCACGAACTGTTGTCTTAAGCGCATCGATTACTGTATTGCCCGTGATATATACGTTCTTGTTGATGCCCTCATTCAGAAGGTTATTAAAGTTTGCTCTTGTGGGCGAAAAATGTATATCGGCCAACCTTCCCGTCAGAAGACGGTTCATTTCTTCGGGATAGGGCGACATCTTGTCAAAACTTCTGAGTCCCGCTTCCACATGGCCTACTGCGATCTTATCATAAAAGGCCGCAAGACCTGCCGCAAAGGATGTGGTGGTGTCGCCATGGACAAGCACGATATCAGGACGGTCCTTCTCAAAGACATCCTTCAGCCCCATAAGGACCTTGGACGTTACCGAAGAGATCGTCTGGCTCTTCTCCATGATATCGAGATCGAAATCCGGAGTGATCTCAAAGGCCGAGAGCACCTGATCGAGCATTTCTCGATGCTGTCCCGTTACACAGACTATGGGGTCGATATTATCATAGTTACCCAGCTCTTTTACAAGAGGTGCCATTTTAATAGCCTCGGGTCTGGTGCCGAAGACCGACATGACTTTTAACTTTTTCATTTGTTTTCCCCACTCTCTTTCTTCTGCTGAGGTTCTCTCTTAACCTTTCTGATATTCATGGCAAAGAAGAAGCACAGCAATACCGCAACGGCAAAAATGGCTATCTTCATCTCACCGCTGGTGGTGAATATTACAGCCGAAAGGCCAAGAATAACGCTTACCGCATAAAGAATGGCAACCGACTGTTTCTGGTCGAAGCCCATATCAACAAGGCGGTGATGAATGTGTCCCCTGTCAGCCTGGAAGGGGCTCTGACCCTTAAGCAGGCGGCGAACGATGGCAAAGCCCGTGTCAAATATGGGCAGACCGAGGATCATAAAGGGGACTATAAAGGAGATAATGGCATAAAGCTTAAAGAGACCGCTGATAGACATAGTGGCCAGGATATAGCCGAGGAACATCGAGCCTGTGTCTCCCATAAAGATTTTTGCCGGATTGAGGTTATAGGGCAGGAATCCGAAGCATGCACCCGCAAGCGCCGCCATAACGATGGCAACATAAGGCTCGGAAACCAGCAGCGCAATAGTAAATACCGTAAGCGACGCGATCGAAGATACTCCGCAGGCAAGGCCGTCAAGACCATCAATGAAGTTTACCGCATTTATCATACCGACGATCCATACAACAGTAACCGGAATAGACAGCCATCCAAGGTGGATGGGCTCGCTGCTGAACGGATTTGTCAGGACCGATATCCTTACATCGGTCAATATAGGTATCATTGCCGCAGCTATCTGTCCTACAAACTTGGTCTTGGCCGGAAGAGCCATAACGTCATCCACGATGCCCATAAGCACAAGAACGACGCTGCCCAGAAGGATGGCCTTGAAGCTGTTGTCGAGATTGCCGAAAATAAGGGCGCTTACAAGAAAGCCAAGATAAATGGCAAGGCCGCCTACACGGGGTATAGGGTCCTTATGCATTCTTCGCGCATCCTTAGGCACATCGATAGCGCCTATTTTATAAGCAAAAGTCCTTACGATAGGAGTCAGCGCAAAGGATACAAAAACCGCTGTTGCAAAAGCAAGCGCAGAGGTCAGAACAACACTGAATTCAAGCATGATTATTTTCCTGCTTACTTCTTTACAACAAGGCCGACCTTCTTATAGACCTTGTCCAGTGTGCGCTGAGCAAAAATAGATGCGCGTTCGGCACCGGTCTTGCAGATCTCGTCGATATAGTCCTTATTGTTCATATATTCATTTACCTTCTCGCGGATAGGACGTACTGTTTCGGCAACCACTTCGCCGCAGGCCATCTTGAAGTCGCCATAGCCCTTGCCTTCAAACTCGCGCTCGATCTCTGCGGTTTCCTTGCCGGTGACAGCACTGTAGATATTGATAAGGTTATTGATGCCGTCCTTACCCTCGCCCATGCGGACCCCACTGCCCGAGTCGGTCACTGCACGCTTGAACTTCTTGATGATCTCGGCATCGGTGTCAAGAATGGTGATGATGGCGTTCTGGTTGGGGTCGGACTTGCTCATCTTCTTGGTAGGCTCAGCAAGGCTCATGATGCGCGCACCGCTCTTTGTGATATAAGGCTCGGGCTCGGTGAAAGTCTTGCCGTAAATTCCATTGAAGCGGTTAGCAATATCACGTGCGATCTCAAGATGCTGCTTCTGATCCTGGCCAACAGGAACAAAGTTTGTCTGATACAGCAGAATGTCTGCAGCCATAAGTGCAGGATATGTGAAAAGGCCTGCATTGATGTTGTCGGCATACTTGGCCGACTTGTCCTTGAACTGTGTCATTCTCGAAAGCTCGCCAAACATGGTGTAGCAGTTGAGGATCCATGCCAGCTCGGCATGCTGGTGAACATGGCTCTGCTGGAATACGATGCTCTTCTCGGGATCGATGCCGCTTGCAAGCAAAACCGCAAGGCCCTGATATATCTGATTCTTAAGAGCCTTGGGATCCTGACGTACAGTCAGAGCATGAAGGTCGGCAACCGCATAAAGGCAGTTAAACTCGCCGCTGTCCTGAATAGTTACCCAATTCTTGAGGGCGCCCAGATAATTACCCAGGGTAAAAGCACCCGAGGGCTGTATAAAGCTCAAAGATATCTTCTTTTTTTCTTTCTTTTCTTCGCCGTTTACGATGATCTCGCTCATTTTCAACGCCTTCCTTTCGTTTATAAACTGAAACTGATCTCACATTATATGCTCAATATACGCATTATTGTTCATTATATCACTCCACCATTATCCAATGCAAGCATTATTGCTTTATATGCATATTTGAGCACACAGCTGTAAAAAATATGCATATATGCTATCAGGAGGTATTCTTAAATGAAACGCCGAAAACACCTTACCGCTTTTTTGTCTGTTATTTCAGCTGTTTTCATCTGCTCTACTGTCTTTTACGCAATGCGTGCCGAGCTCTATTCCGATTATATAGAAAACTCAAACCAGCGTGCTATGTCAGACCTTGTATCAGAGCTCTCGCAGATAGACAGCGCGCTTTTAAAGCTGCGCTATGCCTCTACCCCTCTCAGCATCCAGACCACTTCTGCCAAGCTGTGGCAGAGTGCTGAAAATGCCAAAAGTGCTATGGCAGCCCTGTCGATCGATGGAGACACAATGGATAAAACCCAAAAGTTCATTGCCCAGGCCGGCGATTTTGCCTATTATCTTCTTTTCTCCTCAGCTGGAGGAAAAGCCATGAGTCAGGAACACTCCGAGGCTCTTGAAAGTCTATACGAAACCTCCGATGTCCTCGCACGGGAAGTCAGTTCGGTAAAAAAACAGATCGACTCCAATATGCTTTCCTTTGGAGGTATAACCCAAAGCACCGCATCCGATGCAGCTCCGATGAGCAACAGCCTGAGCGGGATAGAGCAGGAGTTTCCCGAATATGCCGAGCTGATCTACGACGGCCCTTTCTCCGAGCATATCGAGCGAAGAAAGCCCAAGCTTCTTAACGGAATGGCGGAAATACCTCCAGAAGATGCCATAAAAAGAGCCTCGGCTTTCTCGGGAATAAGCCCGGCACAACTGTCAATAGCCTATGAACATGACGGTAATATCCCTTCCTATTGCGTCATGGCAGATGACGGCACAGTTATGGAGCTGTCCAAGAAAGGCGGCATAGTATATACCTATCACAAAGAACGTGCGGCTTCAGTGTCTGCCATCACTCCCGAAGAAGCCATTGAAAAAGGGGCAGCTTTCCTGAATGAACACGGGTTCAGCGGCATGAATGAAAGCTATTATACCATATATGAAAATCATATTGCTGTTAATTATGCATACGCGAATAATGGTATCATAGTCTATCCCGACCTTATCAAAGTCACAATTGCCCTGGATAACGGAGAGATCCTCGGCATGGAAGCACGGGGATATATTATGTGCCACACAGACCGAAGCCTTGAAACTCCCGTTTTTTCCGTAGAAGCAGGATCCGAAAAAATAAGTTCCTCTCTGTCGATCCAATCCAAACGCCTTGCCCTTATTCCCACTTCGGGCGAAAACGAAGTCCTGTGTTATGAATATGTCTGCACTAACGAAAAGGAAGAGCACATTATTGTTTATGTAAATACACAAACCGGTCAGGAGGAGAATATCTTTATCCTTATCGAGGATGAAAACGGCATTCTCGCCATATGATCCCTTATGATTGACAGCCCTCTCTTTTTCTGATACCCTTTGATAAGAAAAAGGAGGCGAGCCGATGACGAGCAAACTTGACCTTGCCGCTGTAAAACAATATTTGAAGCATGATGGTTTCACCTTTATAAACACATACGAAACCGGCAGCACCAATGACGATGCAAAAAAGCTTGCCTCGGAAGGGGCCTGCGAGTTTACCGTTATCTCCGCCGATCACCAGACCAGAGGCAAGGGACGCCTGGGACGAAGCTTCTATTCTCCCCCATCCACCTGTCTTTACTTCAGCATTATTCTCAGGCCCGATCATCTTCCTCCCGAAGACTCGCTCTATATTACTACAGCAGCGGCTGCCGCTGTAGCTAAGGCCGTCGAAGATATCTGCAGAATGAAAACCGGCATAAAATGGGTCAATGACATCTTTATAGGCGACAGAAAAATCTGCGGGATCCTCACCGAAGCCTCGTTCGATTTTGAACGCAGTCGTCTTGCCTATGCGGTTCTTGGAATAGGAATCAACATTGCTCCTCCCCGGGAAGGTTTTCCCGAAGAGCTGAAAACCATTGCCGACAGCATATATGCTTCGGCAGATGATATGCCCCAAAAGCTCCCCGAACGCCTGCTGGCTGCAATTCTTGATAACTTCTGCACTTATTACGCAGCTTTTCCCTCGCCCGGTTTTCTTGACGATTACCGCAGCAGAAACATTCTCATCGGCCGTGACGTCACGGTATATCGCGGCGACGAAAAATGGCCTGCGACAGTTATAGGCATTGATGACAGATGCCGGCTGGCAGTTCGCTCCGGAGGCAAAGATCATCTTA